>JBAXES010000187.1:0-7250 GCA_037140315.1 Chloroflexales bacterium | reverse complement strand
GGTGCCGGAAGAATTGAAGCGGGTCTGCGCAAGCCCGCTGGCGCTGGTCAACGCGTGCAGCAGCGGCGAGCAGACGCCGCTGAGCTTCGGCGGGCTGGCCCCCTACCTGCTCGACCTGGGGGCGCGCGCGGTGATCGGCACCGCCGTCGAGACGCCCATCCGCCTCGCGGCCGCCCTCGGGCCAGATCTGATCGGGCGCATGCTCCGCGACGGCCAGAGCGCCGGGGCCGCCCTGCGCGCCGCGCGGGGCCACTTCCTGGAGCAGCGGCGCAACCCGTTGGGGCTGCTCTACGAGCTCTACGGCAACGCCGCCCTGCATGTCGCCGACGATCACTGTATGTGATGTGATCGCGTATCCGCCATGCACTCACGCCGCGACCGGGTGTATGGCGCAACCTGATATTTTTGGGATCAAGGGCTGGGCCAAGATTAGCCGATGCTATTAGTGGTTGAGCCGAGGTGCCAGCACCACACGAAAACCATGGAAGCCACCGCGCCCACCGTCGAGACTATCCGTGACTCGCGCACCGCAGCGGACGTATGAGCTATCTTGATGGCACGATCCGCCACGCCAGGCTATGTGCCCTTTCGTGAGGTCTTTCTGTGCTGTATGGCTCTTGGCAGGGTATGCCCGGTACTCGCTGATTGCCAGTTCCCATACGTTACCGGCTATGTCGAGAGCCCCGCAGGCTGCCGCACCTGCTGGGCAGCAGCCTACTGATGCAGGTGATTGCAGCATCGCTGTATCATAAATTGCTCGTTCCTGATCGGGCATGGCCTCACCCCATGGGTAGGTGCGGCGCTGACCGAATGCATCATACGCCGCCGCGACCTCCCACTCTGCTTCGGTAGGTAGTCGTAGCATGTAGTCTGTCGGCAGCACATTAGTCAGATGGTCAGTCAGCCAGGCACAGTAGGCTGTCGCCTCGTGCCAAGTCATCATTACTACCGGCTGGTTCATGCCGCTATACCCTACGTGCCCCCAGTATGTCGGTGACATAATACCTTGGCGCTGCTTCCATTGCCAGCTCTCCGACAGCCACCATTGTTTGGCGTTTGCGCTATAGCCCTCAGCGACAAAAAGTGCGTACTGAGCCACTGTTATTGGAAGATGGGCCACCCAGAACGGTGCCAATGTCAGATTGGCACTTGACTCCCCTTTACCCCACCCGCCAATTCGGTAGGTTCCTGGCATCACGTAATGCCAGTAGTTATCACCTGCGATACCGAACAGCTCATTGCGCCGCCCAAGCTCGCGTCGCCAATCGTCGAGATCAACTGGGAAGCGTGGATCATTGATCGCACCAAGTAATTGCCCTGCGCGCAGCCGCTCTGTCACTGATAGGGGCGCAACACATTCAGCAAGTAGTTCCACCAGTCCTGCGCGTAGGGTAGCTTTTAGTCCGTCCACATCGATGCCCTGCTCGCGTAGCACTGCCCAATCGCGATCAGCGCCGATCTCAGCGGCCAGTATCAAGTCACGCTGTTGTTGAGTGCGTTCGCTATGTACGATGCCAGAGAGTCGACGAATCACGCTTTCAATGAGAAAGGGGCTAGCTGTCTGGATCGCCCCAAGGCCGAGCATAATCGGCTCACGCCAACGATCATCGGCATGATGCTCCAGTATCAGATCTATCGGGTTTTTTTGGGTGACGATGAAGCGTCCGGCGCAGTACTCCTGTAGCGTGAGGTGCACGAAGGCGTAGGAGTCGTCTGCATCATCGGGCACAAGTAGCCCGCTGCGCTGGTTGAAGTAGTCCAGGCAACTCCCGGCCAATGCCATCGCTCGCTCCTCACGAAAGCCGGCCTTTTCGAAGAAGTCAACCAGGGCATCACGCACGGCAGATCGAACTAGCCGCCCCCGGCCATCCCCTGACTGTGCCGTACGATGAGCCTCGTAGGAGAGTCGGTCGAGTAATGGACGGAAGCGGTCGGCATTCCAGTCGGTCAGGCTAAGGGTCTCGCTGAGACTCTGGCCCTCACGCACTTTATCCCACTGGCCAAGTAGCAGCTCCAGCACGCGTTCGTAGAGCTGTGGGCGGTCGCGCGGCAGTGCGCCCTTGTTGTAAAGCACCAGCGCCATCAGGGTCAGCAGTAGCGGTGTACGTCCCAGCTCGGCCAGGTGACGCCCACGCTCGATCGCGGTGATCAGTTCTTCCCCCAGGATGACCTCTAGATCGGGCGCGAGCTGGCCGGCTGCGGCGAGTTCGGCGTACCACGCCTTGACGAAAAAACGCATCTGGCCGAGCGTCAGTGGTGCCAGCACATCCACCGGCCAGCCGAGCGCGATCCGGCTCTGATCGTCGAAAGCGCGGGTGCGTGTGGTCAGTAGAATTGTGGTGCGCCGATGGGTGCGGGCGAAGGACTTGAGCGCTGCCAGGGCGGTTGCTCGGCCAACCGTGCTTCCCGGTACGGCGTCGAGAGGCACCTCGTCGAGCCCGTCGAGTAGCAGCAGCGCATTGCCGGTATCGAGCGACTGGCTTAGCAACTCGTTGGTGTTGTGCACCCCATAGCTGGAGATCGTCTCGCGGAGTGCGGCGAAGACGACATCATCGCGCACGCCATCCCGCTCCAGCGCACCGGATAGGGCGCGCATTGGCAGGAACACCGGCAGCGCGAGGCGCTCGGCGGGCCATCCGGCGAGTGCCGGTGCCTGACGCCCGAGAGACTGCTCGGCCAGAGCCCAAGCGAGGTAGCGCACAAAGGTACTCTTGCCGCCTCCCGGCTCGCCGCAAAGCACTAGGCGGAGCGAATCAGCCAGGGCTTCAGTCGCAAGCTTTGCGCGTGCAAGAGTGTAGAACTCGTTGTTTGTGGCAGCAGTATAGCCAAGAATCGCCCGATCAGGCAGCGCTGTACGTGGATCGAATTCAGGCTTCAATTCCCTGCGCACCTTTTCATCGACGAAGTAAACTTTTACAGCCTCTTCGGTACCTCGCGTAATATCTACCCGCGACTGCGTGGCAAGCATTACATAGACGTGGTGCAGGGCGATCCCATCGCCGTGGTCAAGGCGCTCATCGATGCCGCGCAGGGGTAGGTGTGAGAGCTTTGCGGCGAGGCGGTCGAGGTAGCGAGCCAGTTGCTCGCGTCGCTCTTGGCCGGGGTCGGCGCCGTAGATAGCTATGGCGAGGTTGAGGATGGTCTGGTTGGTCGCGATATTCACATCGCGCTGCGCGGTGACCGAGCTGATTATCGGTACGCCGGTAAGTCTCGCAAGGGCGGCCTCTTTCTCGGCAAGCTGTTCCCTAATCACGACAAGAGCCACCTCAGGCAGTCCGGGCAGCGTGAGCGACTGGCACAGAGCGGCGATGTCAGACTTGAGGTGGGTAATCTGGGCGACAGTATCTGTTGGCATAGCAGTGCTAAGAGATCTCTGTGGACATCGCTATACGCTAGTGGGATCAGGATGAGGACTTTGCATGCTACGGGAAGTATATCATGCCGGCTGCGCACCACGAATACGCAAGCGATTTATGCGTGCTCTGCGGTCTGCACCTTCTTGGCTGGCCGCCCGTGCAGGCGCTCGCGTAGGCGCGACATCCCAAACCCGCGCGTGGTGCCCGCGCCGATACCACTGTAGAAGGCGAAGCGGCTCAGCAAGTCAAGGGATGCAACCCAAGTGCGATCACGCCCCACCAAGGTGTAGCCACAGCTCCCGACCACGCCAATCTGAAGGGCGCCTCCTTTGGTCGGCAGTACCACCGAACGCAGATCGACGTTGCTTACCGCCACCTGCGCCTCCACCGCCTCGCGCAGGCTCGGCGGCAGCGGCATAGGTGCGCTGGTATTCCATCGATCTAGCAGGCTGCCGAAAACTAGGTCTGCTGTGGGCAGTGGCTGATTCTTCCCGCGCTGGCGGAATGTTACCGGCGTAGCAAACTCGAGATCCCATCGGCCATCCGCTGTTGCTGCCCGACCCATCGCTTCAGTGATCAACTGATCGTAGCTCGACTGTCCGGCCCATGGGTGTTCATCGGAGCTACGCGCCACGCGCTCAACTCGCCAGTGCATGCCCTCAAGCATGATCTCGCCGATCTGATCGACGCTCCACGCACTTGCGAGAGCTTCAAGTTCTGTGCTGAGCAGGGTGATCCGCAGCGCGCAGACCTGGTAGGGTTCAATGGTTGTCGGTCCATGATTAAGGCTCTGTGGCGGCGCGAATGCTGTGGTGAAGGGCCGGATCTCCGCAGCCGTATGGAGGCTAGCGGCGATTGCTGGTGAGCTGCGCTCGATCATATCTAAGAGCCAAGCGTGTGCTGCGCGACTTGTTGTAGTAGATAGGGTCGTAGCTATATGCGGGCGTAGCTCAAATACGAGTGCGGATGGCATAGAATTCTAACCCCCACTTCATGCGCTCTATCTTGTACAATATGCGTGTCAGCGTTGCACCAGCTTAGTTCACCGCCACGCTGTCATGATCGAATGGCTCCTGAATACAGGGCACGTGTGTCCCGATCACGTAGCCTGCTAATCGGCTGGCGACAATTACCGCTCCGTCGCTACGCGGCTCGCGTAGCGCGACCCAAGCGCAGTCAACATAGCGTCGGATGATTGCGGCGAAGATCCAGTTTGGCAACTTACCGTCGATGATTACACCCGCGTCAGATGGAATGATCGGGAGCGTAATATCAGGGACATCGGCGTAGTCGAAATAGCCACCAGACACGCGGAGGCCGATCTGGTAGATGCCCGGTGCTGGCGTAATTATGCGCCAGTCGATGAGATCGGCGGTGGGTCGGTTACCAAATGCGAGATCTGGGGGTCGTACCCAACCCAACCGTACATCGAAGATGGCGAAGGGCTGCTGTGGACTCAGTGCGGCCAAGGCTGCGATAAGCCAGGCCGGGCCTCGCCCGTAGATCGCTAGCGGTTCATCGGTGGGCAGGTTGGCGAGCAGCGTCGGCAGTTCGCCAACCTGCCAGCGCCGAACGTAAGGGTCGTGCGCTGGGAGCGGGTGGATTGGGCGCTCCACATGCAACACCAGATCGATATCATGGAGCATCGCCCGGTGCGAGCGAAAGAGGGTCTCTCCATCATAGGTACAGATCTGGGCGAGTCGCTGAACCAACGCGTCGAAGCAGGGACCGTCGGATGAGTCCAGGGGTGAAAGACCACTGATCACGCCGCGCAGCACCGGGCCAGCATCTTTCACTACCTGGGGGCCGCTCAGTACTGAGTGAAGCTCAGCAATGAGCGGTAGTCCGTGAGATGCGACCATGTCACGCCAGAGTGGCAATGCCTGAAGATTGGCAGCTAATAACAGCACGTGGGTGCAACGGGCCATCACCTGGCTGATCTCGGGCGAGGGTTTACCGCCGGCGTCGATAAGGAGGGGCAGGTGGCGCCGGGCCACATCTCGGGCGACGGCGGATGTGAACGTTCCACTCCAAGGCTGCTTCGCCCGTTCGCGTAGGATACGGACGACACCCGTGGTGCCCTCGGCGGTCCAGTTGCCCTCGCCGTCTGGGCTAGCCCGCATCACATAATGGACAACACCTATGCGGCTGAGGGCCGCGCTAAGCCGGTAAATAAGGGTACTCTTGCCCGCGTGGGGCGGGCCACCAAGCAATATGGCTGGGTAAGGAGGTGCCATCACATTCGCCTTTGCGTAGCCGCTATCGTCTCAGGTATTTGCAAGGAGCACACCTCATGCAACGGAGCGGAGATCATGTCTGCATTGCGACACTCGGCAGCCAGCCGCAGGTAGTCACCCTGGCGCTTGATGCGCTGCTGGCCCGTCAGCTACCGATCCGTGAGCTGATTGTCGTCCATCTCTCCCCGCAGAATCCGCGCTATCGAAGTGCCCTCGAGTCTCTGGGCCACGAGTTTGCGAACGACCGGTATGGCGAGCGATCATGTCGCTATCGCTTACAACCCGTGATCGCTGGAGCGGACATTGCTGTCGAGCTACAAAGCGAGGCGGAGACCGACGCAGCGATTAATACGTTCCACGCTCTGATCCAAGACCTCAAGCGCTCCGGTGCCACCATCCATCTCTGCATCTCAGGTGGTCGGCGCCTGCTAGGGATGCTCGCTCTGTCAGCGGCGTTGCTCTACTTCGACCACGCCGACCGAATCTGGCACCTCTTCTCTTCGGACGCAGTGCGCGCAGAGAGCGCCGATGGTGCGCAGTTGCACTTGTCCGGCCACCCGGATGTGCGATTGGTGCGCGTGCCGATCCCGCCTTGGGGCCAGTACTTCCCCGCCTTGCGCACGACCCCGGATGCCGATGCGGCGACCGCGCGTGAGCAGCAGACACGAAGTATTGACGCAGGCGAGCTTGCACGCTGTCGGCAGGTCTTCGCCCAGTTGACCGCGCGCCAGCGCGAGGTGCTGCGCGCACTGGCTCAGGATCGGACGCCACAGGAGATAGCAGGCGATCTGGCGATCAGTCTGGCCACCGTGAACGCCCATAAGACGGCCATTATCCAGGAATGTATCGTCGCCTGGAGTATGGCAGAGGGTAGCCGGCTGGGTTACGACTGGCTGCGCCGGAAGTTCACGCCCTTCTTGGATGAACTATAGCAGGTCTATTCTCAGGCGAGATTCGATCCGTCTGGCAAAAATTACGAGTATTCTCTAAGGTCGTTCGTACCATTGCCGGTTAAGGTATGCGTAGCTATCCGCATACGTGAGACGGCAGGACGAACCATGAGCCAGCAGATCGAGGTGACGCTCCGGGCTGTGACGCCTCTTTTCCTCAATGGTGCCGATAACCAGACGCCTGAGCTGCGTGCGCCCTCGTTTCGCGGGGTGCTGCGCTTCTGGCTGCGTGCCCTCCTCGGCGCACAGGTCGGTGACAATACGAAGTCCCTGTATGCTCGCGAGAGCCGCGTCTTCGGCAACACAACAACCGGATCGCCGGTGGTTGTGCGAGTATCGGCACCGGATGGGCTGGCGATATCAAGCCGACGTATGCTTCCGCATAGCACGCAGAAAGACTTTGCCAACCGAGCTATCGAGGAGCGGAGCTGTATTGATCTCACCCTGGCTAGCCGTATCGGTATGCCGAAGATTCCCGATGAGGCGCTGGCTGCGCTGCTCATGCTGATCAGCTTTGGCGGCGTCGGCAAGCGCTCGCGGCGTGGGTTTGGCAGTCTACAGCCGATAGATGTCCGTGCATCCGACCTTCCGGTTGATGTGAATACCTTGCTCAGCGCCACGCCCGCCGACGGGACGGCGCTTGCCGCCCATCTTGGTCAGGTTCTCACGCGAGCCCAAGCACTCTGTGGGGGCACAGGGGGAGGGGC
>JBAXES010000186.1:0-7254 GCA_037140315.1 Chloroflexales bacterium | reverse complement strand
CCCATGGACCGCGTGGTGCGGGCCGGGGCGTCCGCCGTCAGCCAGGCCGCGATCACCGGCGAGGGCCGGCTGATCGACAAGGCCCCCGGCGACGAGCTCTTCGCCGGGAGCATCAACGGCGAGGGCAGCCTGGAGGTGCGCGTGAGCAGCCTGGCCGCCGACACCACGATCAGCCGCATGCTGGCGCTGGTCGAGGAGGCCCAGGAGCGCAAGGCCCCCGCCCAGCGCTTCGTGGACTCCTTCGCCCGCTGGTACACCCCGGCGGTGATGGCGCTGGCCGCCCTGACCGCGACCCTCCCGCCGCTGCTGCTCGGCCAGCCCTTCCTCAACCCGCCCGACGGCAGCTTCGGCTGGCTCTACCGCGGGCTGGCCCTGCTGGTGGTGGCCTGCCCCTGCGCCCTGGTGATCAGCACCCCGGTGAGCGTGATCAGCGCCCTGAGCAACGCCGCCCGCAACGGCCTGCTGATCAAGGGCGGGGCCGCCCTCGAGGCCCTCAGCCGCGTGCGCGCCGTGGCCTTCGACAAGACCGGCACCCTCACCGCCGGGGCCCCGCAGGTGGTGGCCGTGCGCTCGGCCGACTGCCGCAGCCCCGCCGATGAGCTGTGCGCCCCGTGCGCCGAGGTCCTCGCCATCGCCAACGCCGTCGAGCGGCGCAGCGAGCACCCGCTGGCCCGCGCGATCGTGCAGGCGTCGCAGGAGCGCGGCCTGGCCACGCGCTACCCGCCGGCCGAGGGCGTGATGGCCCTCACCGGCCAGGGCGTGCGCGGCGATGTCGGCGGGCGCAGCGTGCTGATCGGCAGCCACGCCACGTTCGAGGGCACGATCGCCCACCCCGACGCCCACTGCGCCGCCGCCCGCCAGGAGGCCGCCCTCGGCCACACGGCGGTGCTGGTCAGCGCCGACGCCCGCTACCTGGGCATGATCAGCCTGGCTGACACGGTGCGCCCCAGCAGCCGCGCTGCCGTGGCCGCCCTGCGCGACCTCGGCCTGCGCGCGGTGGTCATGCTCAGCGGCGACGACGAGGCCACCGCCCGGCGCGTCGGCGACCAGATCGGCGTCACCGATGTGCGCGCCGGCCTGCTCCCCGCCCGCAAGCTGGCCCTGGTCGAGGAGCTCCAGCGCCAGTACGGCCCGATCGCCATGGTCGGCGACGGGATCAACGATACGCCGGCCCTGGCCGCCGCCGCCGTGGGCATCGCCATCGGCGGCGGCCACGGCGGCACCGCCCAGGCCATGGAGACCGCCGACGTGACCCTGATGAGCGACGACCTGGGCCGGCTGCCCTTCCTGCTGCGCCTCGCCCGCGCCATGATGGCCACCATCCGGGCCAACGTCGCCCTGAGCATCGGCGTCAAGCTGGCCTTCCTCGTCCTGGTGCTGCTCGGCGCGGGCACGATGTGGATGGCCGTGCTGGCCGATGTCGGCGTGGCCCTGCTGGTGACGCTCAACGGCATGCGGCTGCTGGCAAGGCCGGCGGCGGGCCTCCCCATCCCGCCAGCGTAGGGGCGGCTCGCCGAGCCCGCCGCCTCACGACCACAGCTTCACCGGCTCGCCCGGCACCTCCCCGTCGAGCAGCGGGCGCAGATGGCGGGCCAGCTCCAGCGGCAGGAAGTAGTCGCCCGAGCCCGCGATCTCCTCCAGCGCCCACCAGCGGTAGTCGCGGTGGGTCTGCTGCTCGTAGGGCAGCAGGGTGGCGAGGCTCACCTGCGGGGCGACGACGTGGGCCAGGAAGAAGCGCTCGCGCAGCAGCATCGGGCTGCGGCCCACATCGAGCAGCCGCTCGTGGTGCCACACGCAGGGGCCGAGCGCGCCGACGCTCAGCCCGGTCTCCTCCATCAGCTCGCGCCGCGCCGCCGCCTCGAAGCTCTCATCGGGCTCGCGCCCCCCGCCCGGCGTCAGCCAGTAGACCGTCATCTCGGGGTGCTCGGGGTGCAGCGCGGCCTCGTCGTGGATGTGGAAGAGCAGGACGCGCCGCCGCTCGTCGATCACCAGCACGCGCGCGGTGTCGCGGATGAACATAGGGACTCCTCTGTGCGGCTCTCGGCGCTCATGCTTCATCGGCCCCTAGCAGCGTGGCGACCGTCGTCCTCAGGGTGCGCAGGCTCACCGGCTTGCAGAGGTAGGCGTTGGCACCGGCCTCCAGGCAGCGCTCGCGGTCGCCCGGCATCGCCAGCGCGGTCAGCGCGATAATGGGCACGTTGGCCGTGGCGGTGTCGCCCCGGATGCGCCGGATCGCGGTCAGGCCATCCATCCCCGGCATCTGGATATCCATCAGCACGATGTCTGGCCGCTCGGCCGCGATCAGCTCCAGCGCCTCGGCCCCATTCCAGGCGGTGACCACCGCGTAGCCGTGGGATCCCAGGTACTCCGCCACGACGGCGTTGTTCGACTCAGTGTCGTCCACCAGCAGGATGCGCTGGGATGCGCGGCCCGGCCCGGCCGGCTCCGCCTGGGGCGGCGGGGCGGGCGCCTGCTCAGCGCTCGCTGGCGCGAGGTGGGGCGCTTGCGGCGTGCGCCAGGGCAGGGTCACGCTGAATCGGCTGCCCTGGCCGGGCGTGCTAGAGAGCGCGACGCTGCCGCCGTGGGCCTGGGTCAGGCGCTGCACGAGCGAGAGGCCCAGCCCGGTGCCGGTGTACTGGCGGTTCAGGCCGCTGTCGATCTGGGTGAACGGCTGGAACAGCCGCTCGCGCTGCTCCTCAGCGATGCCGATGCCGGTGTCCCAGACGGTGAAGGTGATGGTCTGCCGCTGCGCGTCGCCGGCCACCTCCAGCCCGATCTTGCCGCCTGCGGGGGTGAACTTGACCGCGTTCGAGAGCAGGTTGACCAGGATCTGCTTGAGGCGGCGCTCGTCGACAGCGATCACCGCTATCTGGTCGTCGAGCGTCAGACCAAACTCGATCTGCTTCTGGAAGGCGCTCTCCGCGACCATGTGCAGGCTCATCTGGCAGACAAGCCTGACATCGACGGCTTCAAGCTGGAGCGTGAGCTTGCCCGCCTCGATCTTCGAGAGGTCGAGGATATCGGTGATCATGGCCAGCAGGTGGCGACCGCTAGCGTCGATGCTGCGCAGCGCCTCTGCCTGCTTGGGGCTGATCGGGCCGTAGATCTCGGCCTCCAGCAGCTCGGCGCGGCCGAGGATGTCGTTCAGCGGGGTGCGCAGATCGTGGGACATATTGGCCAGGAACTCGTCTTTGAGCCGGGCGGCGCGGGCCAGGTCGGCGTTGGCGCTGCGCAGATCGGCGGTGCGCGCGTCAACCCGCTCGGAGAGCAGGGCGCGCTCGGCCTCAAGGGCCGCCTCGGCCTGCTTGCGCTCGGTGATGTCAATGTTCATGCCCAGGATGCCCTGGGTTGTGTCGCCGATGCGGATGGGCGCGACGATGCTATGGTAACTGCGCATCTGGCCGCCGACGCGATAGGCGACCTCTTCGTGGACCACTTCGCCGTCCAGCGCGCGCCGGTTATTGGTCTTCCAGATGGCATGATCCTCCGGCGATACCGAGGCGTCCTCCGGGCGCTGGCCCAGGATGCTGCCCCAGTGCTGAACCAGGGCGGCGTTCTGCATAAAACAGCGCTCCTCAAGGTCGCGCGCCCAGAACTCAAATGGTATATTGTCGATGATCGCACGCAGGATGCCCTCACGATCCCGCAGCGCGTCCTCCGCCCGCCTGCGCTCAGAGATATCGTGGAAGTTGATCACGAGCGCCTCCACACCGGCCACCGGGAGCAGGTTGCTGATGGTGCTCTCGATCCACACCCAGGAGCCGTCTTTGTGCTTAAAGCGGTACTGGATCATCGGCACCTGCGAGGGGTCCTCGAGCACCTGCAGGAGCGCGACCGTAACATATGGGAGATCGTCGGGGTGGGTCATCGTCACTGGCGAGCCGGTGCGCATATCGCTGAGGCTATAGCCAAACAAGCGCATTGCCGAGGGGCTGAGATAGGCGAACTCCCCGTCGCGGATCAGCACCACCCCGTCGGGCGCGTGCTCGATCAGCGCCCGGTAGAAGCTTTCAGTCTGCCGGACTTTCTCATCGGCCTGGCCGCCCTCGGTGTCGGCGCTGTGGATTGCGAGCAGCGTCTGTCTCATACGCTCCTCGCGCGCCTCGTTCTCGCGCAGCAGCGCCTCGGCGGCCTCGTGCTCGCGCAGCTGCGCCTCAAGCGTCGCGATGCGCCGCTGCAGATCTACGTTGGTGGCGCGAAGAGTGATGATCTCGTGATGCGCGTCAGTCATAATGAGTCCTGCTATCGACGACCTCCGTTGCCTGGGTACTGGCCCATGATAGCACTGCGGTGTGTATGCTGCGGTAGCGACATTGCGCTAGCCCTGGCGCAGCGTGCAACCGGCCGGCACAAACAGTCGTAGCATGCGATGATACCAACGACCGTAGTGGTAGGTAAGCTGACCTCTAAGGAGCGTGAGCGATGGCTTCCGCTGAGACCCCCCGCAAACGGAATCGCAATGGCCGCCGCCCGGCCCTGATCATCGGCGGCGTACTTCTGGTGCTGGTCGCCCTCGGGGGCGGCTACCTCCTCCTGCGCCCCAAGCCCGAGGCGACGGGCACCCTGCCCGCCGGCTGGCAGAAGGTGGCCGCCAGCACCGGCACGATCAACTCGACGGTGAGCGCCACCGGCAACATTGAGCCCGCCGCCGAGGCCAAGCTGCGCTTCGCGCAGGCCGGCACGGTGGCCGAGATCCTGGTGAGGGCGGGCGATGAGGTGCGGACGGGCGCGCCCCTGGCCCGCATCGACGCCGCCGGCCTGGCGCTCGCGCTTGAGCAGGCCCAGGCCGACCAGCGCCAGGCCCAGGCCGACTACGAGGGGCTGCTGGCCGGCGCCAGCGCGGCCGACCTGGCCGAGGCCAAGGCCCGCCTCGCGCAGGCCCGCAGCCAGTACCGGCAGGCCGCCACCAGCGTCAGCAAGGCCGACATCGACGCCGCCCGCGCTGACCTCGCCGCCGCCCAGTCCCGCCTAGACCGACTTCAGGCCGGCCCGGCCAGCGACGAGCTGGCCGCAGCCAACGAGCAGCTGCAGCGCGCCCAGAGCACCCTCGACCAGTCGCGGGTTGATCTGGCGGCGGCCAAGGAGCGCGCCCGCACGGATATGGGGGCCAAGGCGAACGCCCTGCGCAACGCCCAAGACGCCTACAGCACGATCTACTGGGATAACCGCAGGCTGGAGAGCCTGCCCGGCGACCTGCCCCAGGACCGCAAGGACCAGGAGGCCCAGGCCCTGCGCGCGGTGGGCGACGCCGAGTCTGCGCTGAGGGCGGCCCAGGTGGCCTACGACCAGGCCAGGCAGGACGAGGTGAACACCGTCCAGGCCAACGCGACCGCCCTGAGCAGCGCCAGCGCCAGCCGCGACAAGCTGCTGGCGGGGGCCAAGGCCGAGGACCTGGCCGACGCCCGCGCCGCCGCGCAGCGCGCCCAGGCCAAGCTGGCCCAGCTCACCGGCGCCAACCGCTCCAGCGAGCTCGCCGCCAGCCAGTCGAGCGTCGAGATCGCCCAGGCCGGCCTCGATAAGCTCACCGCCGACCCGGACAAGGCCACCCTGGCCAGCCGCGAGGCCGCCGTCGTGCGCGCCGAGGTGGGCGTGAAGCAGGCCCAGCGCAACCTCGACCTGGCCACGCTCACGGCCCCCTTCGCCGCGACCATCGCGGCGATCGATATGCGCGTGGGCGAGCCCGCCGACGGCACGGCGATCATCGCCGTGGTCGACGTGCGCAGCTTCCACATCGATGTGCCGATCGACGAGCTCGACATCGCCCAGGTGCAGCCCGGCCAGCGCGTGCAGGTCAGCCTAGACGCCCTGCCCGGCGCGGAGATCGGCGGCACGGTGGCGCTGATCGCACCCCAGGCCACGCGCAGCACCCAGGGCACCACCACCTACACGGTGACGGTGAACCTCGACAAGGGCAGCGCCGGCGTGCGGCCCGGCATGACGGCGGTGGTGGCGATCATCACCAGCCAGAAGGACGCCGCCCTGCTCGTGCCCCGGCGGGCCGTGCGCGCCGAGGGCGGCAAGAGCTACGTGCAGATCTTCGACCCGGCCGCCCCCCCGAAGACGGTGGTGACCAACGGGCTGGCCAGCCTCGAGCCCGCCAGCAAGCGCCAGGATGTCACCATCGGCCTGAGCAACAGCGAGAGCGTCGAGGTGCTCAGCGGGCTCAAGGCCGGCGACGAGGTGCTCGTCCAGGATGTCGTCAGCACGTTTAACCCGACCGGGCCGCCACAGTAGGGGCGCAATGTCCTGGGGCTCTGCCCCAGACCCCGCTATTTGTTGGGTTTGGGCGGCTGCGCCGCCCAAACCCAACAAAAAAATTATTGTGGGGGCGGCTACGCCGCCCCCACCCCCCCGCCGGGGGAGGTGCTATGAGCGACCTGATTGTTGTCAGAGACCTGGCCAAAGTCTACCGCATGGGCGACGTCGAGGTCCACGCCCTGCGCGGCATCTCGCTGACCATCCGCGCGGGCGAGATGGTGGCGATCATGGGGCCATCGGGCAGCGGCAAGAGCACGCTGATGAACATCATCGGCTGCCTAGACCAGCCCAGCAGCGGCGACTACGCGCTGGACGGGGTGAGTGTGGGCGACCTGGACGACAACCAGCTGGCGGCGATCCGCAACCAGAAGATCGGCTTCGTCTTCCAGCAGTACATGCTGCTGCAGCGCACCAGCGCCCTGCGCAACGTGGAGCTGCCCATGCTCTACGGCAGAAACCGCGGCAGCCGCCGCGAGCGGGCCAGGGCGGCCCTGGAGGCCGTAGGCATGGGCGAGCGGATGGACCACAAGCCGAACGAGCTCTCCGGCGGCCAGCAGCAGCGCGTGGCAATCGCCCGCGCCCTGGTCAACGACCCGCGGATCATCATGGCCGACGAGCCCACCGGCGCGCTCGACACGAAGACCGGCGAGGAGATCATGGCCATCTTCCAGCGGCTCAACCGCGAGCAGGGCATCACCGTCATCCTGGTGACCCACGAGCACGATGTGGCCCAGCACGCCCAGCGCATCATCAGCGTGCGCGACGGCACGCTGGCCGGCGACGAGGCCGTGGCGGATCCGATCATCGCCGCTGCCGCAGCGAATGTTGAATTGTGAATGTTGAATGCTGAATGAGCGGCTCACCCGCCTCAGCGTGCAGCATGCAACATTCAACATTCACAATTCAACAGTATGAACATCATCGAGTCCTTCAGAATATCGTTCCGCGCCCTGATCGCCAACAAGCTGCGGGCGGCCCTGACGATGCTCGGCATCG
>JBAXES010000185.1:0-7274 GCA_037140315.1 Chloroflexales bacterium | reverse complement strand
CTGATCGAGGATCTGCTGATCAATGCGGCCGCCGCCGTGGACCCGGCCCACGGCGTGGCCCTGATGAACTTGCTGGCCAGCGGGCGAGACAGCGCGGAGGCCCGCTTCGTGCTGCTGATCGACGGCTTCGAGGCGATCGCCGAGCCGGCACGCGCGCGCCTCGCCGAGCTGCTGCGCGCCCTGGCCAAGCGCATGCCCGCCCAGCGCCTCGTGATCAGCGTCGAGGAGCAGGAGGCACCCGCGGCCCTGCGCCAGGACGACACCCCCTGGCTCATCCTCCAGCCGCTCAGCGAGCGCCAGATGCGGGCCTACCTCGGCTACCGCGACCAGATGAACCGCACGACCCACATGCGCGCGATCATCCGCGGCGGGATGCGCGACCTGGCGGGCGACCCGCAGCTGCTCACCGCGATCGCCGAGGAGCTGACCGACGGGGGCGACTCGCTCAGCCGCGACGAGCTCCTCAACGGCCTGCTCGACCGGCTGATCGACCGCGCCGCCGGCCCGACCGCCGCGCGGACGGTCGTGCGCGAGTGCGTCTACGCCCTGGCCTGGGCGCTGCACTGGAGCGGTCGGCGCAGCCTGCCGGTGGCCGAGGCGTTCCAGATCATCCGCGCCGCACCCCAAGACCAGTCCTACGCGCCCGAAGATGTCTACCGCGCCCTGGTCACGTCTGGCGCCCTGGTGGAGATCGGCGGCGCGCAGGCGCAGCTCAGCCACCTCGACATCCAGGCCTACGCCGCCGCCCGCGCCCTGCGCCGCCGCCCCGACATCCAGGCCCGCCTGGCGGACGTGATGGTGATGGCCGGGTTCCCAGACCGGCTGGCCTGGTGGAGCCCGGTCGTGACGGGCCTGGGCCAGCGCGTGGACGGGATCGGCGACCTCGCGCCGGTCTGGGCGATACTGCGCAGCGAAGTGAGCGGGCCACAGGCGGTGCTGGCGGCGCGCTGCCTGGGAGCGTTTGTGCAGGCCCAGGGCCAGAGCCGCAACCTGCTGGCCCGCCTGAGCACGAGGTCGGATGACGAGGCGCTGATATCGGCGCTGCTGGACAGCATCCTGATCGAGCTAGACCCGCGCTTTGAGCCGAGCGCCGCCACCCGGGCCATGCTGGCCGAGGCCCTGTCCCAGCTGCCCTACCCGAAGGTGCGCGCGGCCCTGCGCCGCCAGATCGGCGAGCGCGTGCTGCTGATCGACGAGCACTGGCAGTACGACCGGCCGATCGTGCGCATCGCCGCCGCCCGCTCGCTGCGCGATATGGCCGGCGGCACGCGCGGCACCGAAGACGAGGGCATCGACGGGCTGCTGCGGGCCTGGCGCGCGGGCGATGCGGCTACGCTGCTGGAGGCTATCGACGACCCGGAGCGCAGCGCCGAGGCGCGCGCACTGGCCGCCTTCGCCCTGAGCGACCTGAGCGACCAACCCGGCGTGCAGCAGAAGCTTGTGGATCTGCTGCTGCGGCCAGACGGCGACGGGCCGAAGAAGGAGTGGCAGGGGGTGCAGGCCGCCATCGCCGACGCCCTGGCGCTTGAGGCCGACGAGGCCCTGGCCGATCTGCTGGCCGCCGCGCTGGAGGGGTCGCCAGATCTGCCCCTGCGCACCGAGATCTTGGCGGTGGGGATCGTCGGGGCGTGCGCGGGGTATCGACCGGCCCTGATCGCCTGGCTCTACGGCCGCCTGAGCAGCGCGTCGATCCTGCTCGTCGCCGCGATGGCGCGGGTGGCCCTGGCCCGCGCCATCGCCTGCGGCCAGAGCGACGGGATCCCCGGCGACAGCAACGCGGCAGCGAAGGGGATCGAGGAGCAGGCCTGGCAGGTCATCAATGAGCCGATCACCGCTGACGCGCCGATGGTGGCCACCCTGCGCCGCCTGGCGATCGAGGCCCTGGTCTGGATGGGCGCGGCCACGACCGACCAGGATCCGCCGACGGCGATCGCCTCGTGGCCCGTGGCCCTGCGCCAATCGTGGTGGGATGCGGTGGGCTACAGCGTGGCGTAGGCAGATGCCTACGCCGCGCTAGAGGCGCACACGTCCGGGGGGGGCCTACCTGCCTCAGTACTTCGCCACGCTGGTGTCGACATCGTCGGCCCAGCGCAGGATGCCGCCGACCAGATTCTTCACCTTGCGGAAGCCGGCGCTCTTCAGCAGCTCAACGGCGCGACCGCTGCGGGCCCCGCTGCGGCAGTAGACCACCATCTCCAGCGAGGTGTCGAGCTCGCTCAGCCGCTCGGGCAGCTGGTCGACTGGGATGACCTTATCGGTGCCGGAGATGCTGGCGATCGCCACCTCATAGGGGTTACGCACATCCAGCAGGTAGGGGCGGCCAGCGGTCTGGAGCAGCTCCGCCAGCTCGCTGGGCGTGATCTCGTACTGGTTGCTCAACATGTTCACCTCGGGGAAAATACCACAAAACTGGTCGTAGTCAATCAGCTCGGTGACGGTCGGGTGCTCGCCGCAGACGGGGCACTTCGGGTTGCGGCGCAGCTTAAGCTCGCGGAAGCGCATGGCGAGGGCGTCGTAGAGCATCAGTCGGCCGATCAGCGGCTCGCCGATCCCGGTCAACAGCTTGATCGCCTCGGTGGCCTGGATGGTGCCGATCACGCCGGGGAGCACGCCGAGCACACCGCCCTCGGCGCAGCTGGGCACCAGGCCGGGGGGCGGCGGCTCGGGGTAGAGGCAGCGGTAGCAGGGGCCGCCCTCTTTGGGGTAGAACACCGTGGCCTGGCCCTCGAAGCGGAAGATGCTGCCGTAGATATTCGGCTTGCCCAGCATCACCGCCGCATCGTTGGTCAGGTAGCGGGTCGGGAAGTTGTCAGTCCCGTCGATGATCACATCGTAGGGGCGCATCAGGTCGAGGGCGTTCTCCGAGCTGATCTGAGACTCGTAGGTCGTCACCTCAACCAGCGGGTTGAGGTCGGCCAGGCGCCGCTTGGCCGACTCGGTCTTGGGCACGCCGACAGTGCTCGTGCCGTGGACGATCTGGCGCTGGAGGTTGCTCGAGTCCACCACATCGAAGTCCACCAGGCCGATATGGCCCACCCCGGCGGCGGCCAGGTAGAGGGCCAGCGGCGAGCCAAGGCCGCCGGTGCCGATCAGCAGCACGCTGCCCTGCTTGAGCTTGCGCTGGCCGGACATGCCCACCTCGGGCATGATCAGGTGCCGCGAGTAGCGGGCGATCTCCTCGTTCGAGAGATTCACGTCCGACATTAGATTCCTCCCGCGATCGCCGGGATGATGCTCACCGTATCGCCGCTGGAGACCGGCGTCGCCTCGCCCTCAAGGTAGCGGATATCCTCATCGCCGACGTAGACATTCACAAAGTTGCGCAGCTTGCCCTGCTCGCTGAACAGGTGCCGCCCCAGAGTGGGGTGCTGCTCGACGAGGCCGCGCAGCAGGGCGCCCACCGTCTCGACATCCAGAGACACGCTGCTATTGCCGGCGGCGTACTGGCGCAGCGCCGTGGGGATCGTGATCGTCGCCATTAGAGATACTCCTCAATAGTCTATTGCTTGAGCTGGGCGGCAAAGCCGCCCAGCTCAAGCAATAATAAGCTCTTCCTGCGCGAAGCGCGCGCCCTCATCGAGCAGCAGCCAGGAGGCCACCTCGGCGGCCTGGCCGTCGCGCACCGACTGGATCACAAAGGCGAAGCTCGTCCCGCCGCCGACGCCCTGGGCACCCACGCGGTCGCGCTCGGAGGGCGTGGCCGGGTAGTCGGGGTGGGAG
Source organism: Chloroflexales bacterium (assembly GCA_037140315.1). GTDB lineage: Bacteria > Chloroflexota > Chloroflexia > Chloroflexales > Chloroflexaceae > Oscillochloris. The sequence goes on along the minus strand of JBAXES010000185.1, from coordinate 3,554 downwards.
TGGTAGCAGCCGACAATATCCATGCCAGCGGCGCGGGCCTCGCGGTCGGCCCGCAGGTAGTCACGCGGGTCGAGGTAGAAGCGGTCGCGCCGCGACTCCGCGTTATCCGTCTCGGCCAGGCTGACCTGGCCAGCCCAGCGGTTTTCCAGAGGCAGGGCGCGCAGGCCGATCTTCGCCTCGCCCGCGATCTGGCCGAGCAGCAGCCCGACACACTCGTCGGGGTAGGTCGACTCCGCGTGCCGTACGATCGTCTCGGCGGCGTCAGAAGAGAGCTTCAGCATTTAGATCCCCGCCCCCTCAATCATCCATACAAGATTATCCTCGCCCGGCCCGGTGGCGCGCCAGCGCCGACTTGAGCGTGTTTAGGGCCAGGGTGGCGCAGCGCGGGCGCGCCCGCACCACCTCGCGGCCGAGCAGATCGAGGATCACCTGGTCATCCAGGGCATCGACCGCCCCGAGGGGCGCACCCTGGAGCTGCTCACACAGCAGTGAGGCGGCGGCCTGGCTGATCGTGCAGCCGCGCCCCTCGAAGCTCAGGCCAGACAGCCCCTCGCCCGCCGGGTCAAACTTGAGATAGAGCGTCAGCGTATCGCCGCAGTCGGGGATGCCGCCCGAGTGGACCATATCGGCGCCCTCAAGGGGGCCGTGGTGACGCGGGTGCTCATAGTGGTCAAACAGCCGCTCGATGATCTCTTGGCGATCCATAGTGAATGCTGAATGGTGAATGGTGAATGGTGAATGGTGAGCACGTCCGGCATTCACCATTCACCATTTATAGGGTATACGTCTTCTCGATCGGCAGGCCGACGCCGTTGCCCCACTCGGTCCAGCTGCCATCATAGTTGCGCACCCGGGGGTAGCCGAGCAGGTAGGTCAGCACGAACCACGTGTGCGAGGAGCGCTCGCCGATGCGGCAGTAGGTGATCACATCCTTATCGGGAGTGACGCCCTGCTCGCCATAGAGGGCTGCCAGCTCGGCGGCGCTCTTGAAGGTGGCGTCGGCGTTGGTCGCCTTGGCCCAGGGGATATTAGCCGCCGTGGGGATATGGCCGCCGCGCAGGGTGCCCTCCTGAGGGTAGTCGGGCATGTGGGTGCGCTCGCCGCTAAACTCCTGGGGGCTGCGCACATCCACCAGGGCCGTGCCGGCCTGGGCGATGTGGGCGCGCACCTGGTCGCGGAAGGCTCGGATGGCCGTATCGTCGCGGGTGGGGGTCGTGTAGCTGGCCGGCGGGTAGCTCACGGCCGCCCTGGTCAGCTCGCTGCCCTCGGCAATCCACGTGGCCCGCCCGCCGTTGAGGATGCGCGCATCGGGGTGGCCGAAGAGCTTGAACACCCACAGGGTATAGGTGGCCCACCAGTTGCTCTTGTCGCCGTAGATCACCACCGTGGTGTCGCGCGCGATGCCCTTGCTCGCCAGCAGCGCTGCGAAGCGTTCGGCGTCGAGGTAGTCGCGCACCACCGGGTCGTTAAGATCCTGCACCCAGTCGATCTTCACCGCGCCGGGGATGTGGCCCGTCTCGTAGAGCAGCAGGTCTTCGTTGCTCTCCACCAGGCGCACGCCTGGGTCGCTCAGGTGATCGGCCACCCAGGCGGTATCGACCAGCACCTCGGGGTGCGCGTAGTCTGCCATTAGAAGCTCCTTGTATGCAAGGGAACAGGGAACAGGGAATAGCCCCTCTGACTACCACTCTTGCTACTGCCATGGAACTGTTCCCTGTTCCCTGTTCCCTATCTGCCCCCGAATTGTACCCCCACCGTGGCGTCAGGTCAAGTTCTTACGCGGGATACTCAACATATAGCGCGTCGCCCTCAGCCCAGACCTTATAGGTGGCCACGGGCTTAAACGCCGGCAGGGTGCGCGGCTTGCCGCTGCGCAGGTCGAACAGCGAGCCGTGGAGCGGGCACTCCACGCATCGCTCGTCGGGGTCGAACTCGCCCTCGCTGAGCGACGCCTCGGCGTGCGAGCAGATGTCGGCAAGGGCGTAGAGCTCCCCGCCGACGCGGAACACCGCCACCGGCGTGCCGCCCAGATCAAAGCGCCGCGCGCCGCCCTCGGGCACATCGGCCAGGCTGCCGATCTGAATAACTGGCATAGACCCTCATATAGACAACAGGGAACAGGGAACAGGGAACAGGGAACGGGCAGCGAAGTCGCTGTTCCCTGTTCCCTGTTCCCTGTTCCCTGTTCCCCAGGCATCAGCCCACCGACCCCTCCATCTCCATCTGGATCAGGCGGTTGAGCTCCACGGCGTACTCCATGGGCAGCTCGCGGGTGAAGGGCTCCATAAAGCCCAGCACAATCATCGAGAGGGCGTCGGCCTCCTTGAGGCCGCGGCTCATCAGGTAGAAGAGCTGCTCAGCGCCGATCCGGCCCACCGTGGCCTCGTGGGCCAGGGTGCAGCGGTCCTCCTCGATCTCAATGAAGGGGATGGTGTCCGATGCCGAGCGCTCATCGAGGATCAGGGCGTCGCAGTTGACGTTGATCTTCGCGCCGTAGGCCCCGGATGCCACCTTGGCCAGGCCGCGGTAGGTGGTCTTGCCGCCATCCTTGCTCACCGACTTGTTGGTGATCCGGCTGGTCGTCTCCGGCGCGATGTGGACCATCTTCGCCCCGGCGTCCTGATGCTGGCCCTTGCCCGCGTAGGCCACGCTCAGCACCTCGCCGCGGGCCTTGCGGCCCATCAGGTAGACCGAGGGGTACTTCATGGTCAGCTTGCTGCCGATGTTGCCGTCCACCCACTCCATGCTCGCCTCCTCGTGGGCCACCGCCCGCTTGGTGACAAGGTTGAAGATGTTGTTGGCCCAGTTCTGGATGGTCGTGTAGCGGAACTTGCCGCCCTTCTTGATCACGATCTCGACCACCGCCGAGTGCAGCGAGTTGGTCGAGTAGATCGGCGCGGTGCAGCCCTCGATGTAGTGGGCCTCGGCGCCCTCCTCGATGATGATCAGGGTGCGCTCAAACTGGCCCATGTTCTCCGCGTTGATGCGGAAGTAGGCCTGGAGCGGGATGTCCACCTTCACGCCGGCCGGCACGTAGACGAACGAGCCGCCCGACCAGACCGCCGTGTTCAGCGCAGCGTACTTGTTGTCGGCCGCCGGGATGATCGTGCCGAAGTACTCCTTGAACATCTCGGGGTATTCGCGCAGCGCCGAGTCGGTGTCGAGGAAGACCACGCCGAGCTTCGACCACTCCTCGCGCAGCGAGTGGTAGACCACCTCGGACTCGTACTGCGCGCCCACGCCGGCCAGAAACTTGCGCTCGGCCTCGGGGATGCCCAGCCGCTCGAAGGTGTTCTTGATCTCGGCCGGCACCGCGTCCCAGTCGCTCTGCGGCTTCTCGCCGGCGCGCACGAAGTAGTGGATCTTATCGTAGTCGAGCTCAGCCAGCTCCTGGTTGGCCCACATGCCCACCAGCGGCGTCGGCTTCTTGTAGAAGATCTCCAGGGCCTTGAGGCGCCGCTTGAGCATCCACTCCGGCTCATTCTTCATGCCCGAGAGCTCGCGCACCACCTTCTCGCTCAGGCCCACCGGGGCCTTGAAGAGGTAGTTCTCCT
>JBAXES010000184.1:0-7275 GCA_037140315.1 Chloroflexales bacterium | reverse complement strand
GCCAGACACGCCTGGCCCTGCTCGCCTTCTGCGGCGGCTGGTGGGCCTGGTACCTGGCCCTCTCGGTTGGCGCGCCGCGCTATGTCTTCCCGGCGGTGCTGATCTCCGGCCTCTACCTGAGCGCGCTGCTGTCTGGCCTGACCGGCGGATTCGCCTGGCGAACGGCCCTGCGCGATGTCGCCGCCATGGGCCGTACGGGCCTGCGCCGACACAACCTGGGCGCGCTGCTGGCGCTGCTCACGCTGGCCTGCTACACATCTGCCACCCTGCTCTATATGCGCTACTACTACACTGCCGGGTTCGACAGCTCGGCCGAGCGGGTGGCAGACTACCTCAACACCACCACGCCCCCCAGCGCCCAGATCGAGACCTACGAGTCCGAGCTCCACTTCTTCCTCCAGCGGCCTTACCACTACCCGCCAGACCAGCTCCACGTCGCGCTGATCCGACGCACCTCGCTCGACGAGACATTCCCGCTCGACTATGACCCTCTGGCCACTAACCCTGACTACGTGGTGATCGGGCCGTTCGGGGCAAATAACATTCTCTACGACGCGGTGCTCCAGAGCGGAAAGCTCCGGCGCGTCCACCACGACGGCCTCTATGATGTCTACGTCCCCGTGCGTGGCGTCGGCGGGGGTGAGCCATGAGCCGAATGCTCTGGCGCTGGCCGATCGTTCTAGTCGTGACCCTGGTGAGCTGCGGATTCTACGGGCTGATCTGGTCTGGCCTGCTCGCCGACCCGCAGCTGCACGGGATCGACTTTATCAGCTTCTACACGGCGGGCCGCATTGCCCAGGCGCTACCGCTCAGCCAGCTGTACGACCTCGATCAGCAGCGGGCGGTGCAGGTGCCGATCATCGGGCCAGACTTTGTGCAGGGCGGGCTGCTCCCATTCATGCACCCGCCCTTCCTCGCGCCGCTCTTCGGCCTGATCGTCAGTGACGACTACCGGGCCTCGTATATGCGCTGGGCGCTGCTGCTGACGATCCTGGTGGCAGCCGCTGCTCTGGCCGTGGCTGCGCGCTTCAGGCGCGGCGGGGCCGGGCGCGGCGCGGCGGCCATGGTCGCGCTGGGCGCGCTGATCTTCTACCCCAGCTTTATCGGCGTCCTAAAGGGCCAGGACACCGCGCTGATCGCGCTTGGCGTGGCCGGCTGCTTCTATGCGCTGGCTACGGGCCAACCGCTTGCCGCCGGCCTGGCCCTCGGCCTCACGGTGATCAAGCCGCAGCTTGCCCTGTCCCTTGGCCTGCCGCTCATGCTGACCAACCGGCGCGCCGGGCTGGGCTTCCTGATCTCAGCAGGCGGGCTCGGGCTGCTCAGCGTGGCCCTCGTTGGCGCGGGCGGAGTCCGCGGCTACCTCGAGCTGATCATGCTCAGCAATACGGGGGTCGGCTATGGGCTGAACCAGGAGGCGATGTTCAATGTGGTTGGGCTCACGCTCCGGGCGGTGCCTACGATCGACCGGGCGCTGCTGAGTGCGGTGAAGTGGGGCGCCTATCTGGCCGGCACAGGTGCTGTCTGCTGGCTCTGGTGGAGCAGGCGCGACCGCATCGGTGACCGTGAGCTAGGGGCTGCCATAGTTGTGGCCCTGTTTGTCTCGCCACACCTGCACTTCCACGACCTGAGCCTGGCGCTGATCCCCGTCGCCGCCTTGGCGCTAGCCTGGCACAGAGCCGGCGGGCGCTGGGCTGTGGCGGCCCCGCTGCTCCCCGCCCTGGCCTCAGCGGCACTGCTCATCGCGTCGCTGTTGCCGAACGACATGAGCTATGGGGCCACCTACCTGCTGCAAGGTAGCTTGCTGGCAGCGCTGCTGGCCGGTGGCAGGCCGAATCCTCCGCCCGCCAGCCCAGAGAACCATGCGGTGCCGCCGCGCACCGCCGGCTGAAGACGGGCGGGCGGGTTCTCAAGGGCGGGGGGCCCTCCCATGTATCAATCAGGCCGGACGAGGATGTTTGTTATGTCGCTTATGCGTTCCACCCAGCAGCGCACGCACCTTCGGGCGGTGGCCGTGGCCGGCCTGCTGATCATGTGTGGGCTGCATATCGTACTGGTTATCAGCTCTGCCGCCGCCGTGCTGCCGCTGGGCGGCGACGCAAATGCCTATCTCGCTGCGGCGCGGGCGATCACCCATGGGCAGCTGCCGGTTGGCGAGAATGGCACGCCGTTCTTGCCGGAGGCGGGGGCCGGTATTCCGCCCTATCTCTACCCGCCGTTCCTCGCGCTGGCGCTCGTCCCCCTGGCGAGCCTGCCGTATCCGGCGGCGCTCTATCTGTGGCTCATTCTGGTCGCCACGACGACGGTCTTCCTCATCTACCTCCTCCGCCCGCTGGTTGGATGGGCCGCCGCTATCATTGGGGTCCTCTTCTTCCTGCCAACCTGGGAGTCGCTCTGGCTTGGTCAGATCAATGCGCTGGTCGCCGTCCTGATCACAGGTATGCTGCGGGAGAATGGGCGGAGAAGAGCTGGGACCCTTGGGGTTGCGCTTGCGCTGGGGACGCTTCTAAAGGTGACGCCCGTGCTCGCGGCGCTCATATTCGTGGCTCACCGGCGCTGGCGCAGCATCGGGGTGGCGGCGCTTACGCTGACAGGTGTCGTTATCCTCTCATTGCCCCTGGTCTCGCTTGACGCATGGTACAGCGGATCGCTCTATGCGCTCAGGAGTGCGGAGCGATCCTCGCTATTTCTCTCGTGGACGGCGATACTGCGAAATCAGCCGGGGCAAGCGAGCCTGATTGGCCCGCCAGTGCTGATCATAAGTACGCTGATCATCACCGCATGGCGGAGCCGCTGCATATCATTTCGCTTCGGCCTCGCCGCCACCGCGATCCTGCCCCTGCTCATCTCTAGCATTATCTGGCATTACACCGCGATCCTCGCGCTGCCGGCGCTCGCGGTGTTGTGGCAGCACAACCCGCGCGCCCGCCTCATCGCGCTCACAACCTGGGCATTTATCGCGTTGATTGGCGGGGTCTGGCAGCCAGTTATGCTCTCGCTCTGCTGGTGCGTCTGTTGCTGGCCGCGCCTGCTTGGGCCAGAGGATATATCGGGCGAGCGGGTTCGCGCCGGCGAGTGATCATGGTCCGTTCAGCAGCGATCTACCTCGAAAGTGGACACTACTATGCCGTATGCCCTTTATGAGCGGGTGTGCCCATGAGCGCCGCTTCTCCCAGGGAGGTGCCGGGGCGCGCGCGCATCGGGATCGCGCTGGCGCTGGGTCTAGCCAGCACAGCCCTCTGCTACCTGCGCCTCGCGGGCGGCGGCGTTCTCGCCGCAGATTTTACCTGGGCCTGGCGGGGCGCGCAGCTATTGATCACTGGGCAGAACCCCTACGCGCTAATTCTGCCCGCGGGGGCCTACCCCTTCAACGACTTTCTCTACTACCCGCTGCCTGCCCTGCTGATCGCCATGCCGTTCACCTGGCTCTCAGGCCCGACCGCCGGAGCGATCTTTATCGGCGTCTCCTCGGGGCTGCTCTGCTGGGGGCTGCTGCGCGAGGGGACTCAGCGCCTGATCCTCTTCGCCAGCCCGCCCTACCTCTACGCGCTGATCACCGCCCAGTGGTCGCCGTTGATCACGGCGGCGGCGCTGCTGCCGAACCTCGCCTTCGCGCTCTCGGCCAAGCCCAACCTCGGCCTCGCTGTGCTCGTGGCCTACCCCGAGCGACGGAGGCTCCTGCTGTTCGGGGCGGCGGTGGCCGCCAGCCTCCTGGTGCTCCCGAGCTGGCCCGCCGATATGCTCGGGCGGATCTCCTCACACCATAACTTTACGCCGCTGATCAGCTGGTACGGCCCGCTCCTGCTGCTGGCGCTGCCCTTCTGGCGCGCGCCGTCGGCGCGGCTGCTGCTCGCCCTGGCGATCATGCCGCAGCGCCTGCTCTACGACCAGCTCCCGCTCTGGCTGATCCCGCAGACGCCGCGCCAGTCGCTGCTGCTGACCATCGCCAGCTGGGCCGGGGTGCTCCTCGGGCTGGCCCTGGGGTGGGGCGAGGCGGCGCTTGTGAGCGCCTACCTGCCCGCGCTTGGGTGTGTCCTCTGGGGGCGGCGTGCGCAGATCCGCGCATGGGTGAGACGGAAAGGGGGCGGGCATCCCGACGCTGCGGCAGACGGGTAGCGTCCGCCGCAGCGTCGGGATGCCCGCCCCCCGCACGTCGCCCTACCCGCCGATGCGCGCGGCGGCCTCAAGCAGGCGCTGGATGCGCGGCACCATGCCCGCCGGGTTCTGGTGCAGGCCCTCCAGGAGCAGGGCGTTGTCGTAGAGCTGCTCGGCGGCGGCGGCCACGATCGGGTCGGCCGCGTCGGCGGCGGCGCGCTTGGCCAGGGCCGCGATCAGCGGGTGGGCCGGGTTCAGCTCCATCACGCGGGGCTGCGGCTCGCTCTCGCGCCCGAGCATCTGCTGGATGCGCTGCATCTCGCGCCCGGGCCCGTCGTCGTCGCTCACCAGGCGCGCCGGGCTGTCGCGCAGCACCTTCGAGGCGCGCACCGCCTTGACCTGCTCGCCCAGGGCGGCCGCGAAGCCCTCGGCCAGGCTGGTGAACTCCGCGTCGCTCAGGCGCGACTCGGGGGCCGCCACCTCGCCGGGCAGCTCAATATCGGCCTCGTCGACATTGCGCAGCTTCAGGCCCTCGAACTCGCGCAGCCCCGAGAGCATAAAGCCGTCCATCAGGTCGCTGAACAGCAGCACCTCGATCCCGCGCGCGCTGAAGGGGTCCAGGTGCGGGCTGTTGCGCGCCGCGTCGGTGCTCCCGCCCATCACGTAGTAGATCTCGCGCTGGCCCTCGATGATCCGGCCCTTGTAGTCGGCCAGGGTGATCAGGGCCTCGCCGCTGGCCGTGCTGTTGAAGCGCAGCAGCTTGGTCAGCTCGTCGCGGTGCTCGAAGTCGGTCGCCACGCCCTCCTTGATAAAGACGCCGAACTCCTTCCAGAAGGCGGCGAACGTCTCGGGCTCCTTCTCGGCCAGGTCGTTCAGCTCGCGGTGCAGCCGGCCGGTCAGGGTCTTGCGGATGCGCTGCTGGATGGGCGACTGCGTGTTCGCGCCCACGTTGCTCTGCACGCCCTCGCGCGAGACGTTCAGCGGCAGGTCCTCGCTGTCGACCACGCCCTCCACAAAGCGGAAGTAGTTTGGCAGCAGGTCCTTGGCCTCCTCCTGGATCATCACCTTGCGCGAGTAGAGCTTGATCTTGCCCTCGATGCGCCGCTCGATCATGCCGCGCTCGCGCTTGGCCGGCACGAATAGGATGCAGTGCAGGTCGATCGGCGCGTCGGTGGAGATGTGCAGCTTGAGCAGGGGCGCCTCGTAGTCGAGCGTCAGCTGCTGGTAGAGGCTCTTATACTGCTCAGGCTCCACCTCGCGCGGGGCGCGCCGCCAGAGCGCCTTCTGCTGGTTGACCTGGCGCTCGCCCGCGTAGATCGGGAACGACACAAAGTCCGAGTGGCGCTTGATGATCTGCTCCAGCTTCCAGTCGTTGGCGAACTCGGCGGCGTCCTCCTTCAGGTGCAGGGTGATGCTGGTGCCGCGGGCCTCACGCTCGGCCACATCGACGGTGAAGCTGTCGCCGCCGGTCGCCTCCCAGACCGCCGCCTCGGCGTCGGGCCGGAACGAGCGCGAGACCACCGAGACCTTATCGGCGACCATGAACACCGAATAGAAGCCGACGCCGAACTGGCCGATGATATCGCCCGAGCTGGCGTTCTGCGCCTTGGCCTGCTGCACAAAGGCCCGCGCGCTCGACTGGGCGATCGTGCCCAGGTGCGCGATCATCTCCTCGCGGGTCATGCCGGTGCCGGTGTCGCGCACCGTGATCGTGCGGGCCTCCTTATCGATCTCCACCCAGATCCCCAGCTCGGCGTCGGCGTCGCGCACATCCTGGTTGGTCAACATCTCGAACTGCAGCCGGTTCAGCGAGTCCGACGCGTTGGAGATCAGCTCGCGCAGGAATATCTCGCGGTCGGTGTACAGCGAGTGGGCCAGAATGTGCAGCACCTGCTGCACCTCGGCGCGGAAGGACATCGCCTCCGGCTGGTGTACAGCTTCCTGATCGGTCGTCATTGGTCAAGGCTCCTTTTTCTGCAAGGAGGGTCTAAGGGAGGGTGCCTCCCTTAAGAACCCACGCTAGGTACAGCTCTTTTCATTGTACGATACCTGACGCATGTTAGAGCAACGTTAGCATTTTGCAAAACAGCTGTTAGCGCTTCGGCCTAAAGTCTGAGGCCAAGGCATTGACAATGCCGGCGGGCCTATGCTATCCTAGCGCCACTAGGGCAGTAATAGGATACGTGGTCGGGTCTAGCCAGAGGAGTAGTCGATGAATTTTACAGCGCACAACATAGTCGCCGGTGCTGCCGGCGCGGGCCGCAAGGCTCGTACTGCGCTCATCTTCGGCGCTCGCGGCGATGGGCCTGGTCTATCTGCGAATCTACTCAGGAGCTGACAGAAGCTCCGCTCAGTGAGTATGAGGCTGTGGGTGGCCAGACAGGCGCCCACAGCCTCAACTATTTTGAGGCCGTGGACGCCAGAGAAGGCGCCCACGGCCTTTTTGTATCCCCTCGGCGCGGCGTCGGACGAATCGTTCGGAAGCGACCATCAGCACAAAGGAACAGCGATGATACTCATCGAACAATCGGTCGGGGCCACGCATCTGCCGCCGTCGTCAGACAAGCAGCATACCTCCGAGGGGAATACGACCGTGATCATACTAGAGCGCGATGGCTCAATCAGCCACAGCCCGCCAGATATACCCGATGGCCGGCGCCGCTGGGCGCGCGTGGCCCTCGCGGCCGACGCGAGCGCCGGGCGGCCGGAGTCATCGGTGATCGATAGGATTCTGAGCTTCACCTTCGATGTCCTGAGGATCAGCAACCTGGAGGTTCAGCTCAATGAGAACCCGAAGCGCTGACCGCCCGCGGGCGAAGGAGCAGGAGCCGAAGGCCGCCCCTGACAGCGTGAGCGGCGTGGTGCTCCGCGCGCAGAGCGGGTTCTACTGGGTGCAGACAGCCGAGGGCATGGTCGAGTGCAAGCTGCGCGGCCGGCTCAAGCGCGAGCGGCTGAACACCGACATCGCCGTGATCGGCGACGATGTCGAGATCACCATCGTCGGCCCGGGCGCGGGCGCGATCGAGGCGGTGCTGCCGCGCCGCTCGCGCCTAGCCCGCCGGGCCGCCGGCTCGCGCGGCGCCGGCGTCGAGGACGTGATCGTCGCCAACCTCAACCAGGTGCTGCTCATCTTCGCCTGCGCCCAGCCCGCCTTCACCCCGCGCATGCTCGACCGCTACCTGG
>JBAXES010000183.1:0-7331 GCA_037140315.1 Chloroflexales bacterium | reverse complement strand
GAGGGGTCTTCCCATCCACGAGCCTGGAAGATGCCTCGCTGCGCTCGGCATGACAACCTTTGTTTCTGAGGAGCGGAGCGCGGGGTCTTCACCCTGTTTGGAGAATAATGATGATCACGCGACTACCGATCCGACAGATCTGGAGCTGGTGCAGCGGGCTGCGCCTGCCCCGGCTCCTGGTGAGCGCCGCGCTGCTCGGCGCGCTGGCCCTGGGGGTGGTGATGGCGCTGCGCGCGCTGCAGCCGGCCGCCCCGGCCCAGATCCTGCCGGGCCAGGCCCTGGCGTGGGATATCGCCCGCGCGGCCGCCCGCTCCGGCGATGTGCAGATCGCCTCGGGGGCCTACCTGCCGGGCGACCGCGTGCTGCTCTACACGCGGACTAGCCTGACGGACCAGGCCCGCATCCGCTCCTGGGCGCTGGCCCAACTCGGGCCGTTCGCCGATCGGCTGGCGAAGCTGTCGGCGCGCGAGTCGCTGACCTGGGTGATCGACTATGGGGCCGACCCCGGCGCGCAGGAGGCGATCACCGTGCCGGTGGGCCGCGCCGCCGACCCGGCCTACTACCGCTATGTGAGCGCCTCGCCGGGCCTGCTCGCCGCAGGCGCAGCGGCTCCCCCCGCAGCAGCGGCCCCGACCGGGGCTACTGCCCAGCCCGCCGCTCAGCCTGCCCAGCCCGCGCCCGCCGGGGCCACTGCCGCCGCTGCTGCGGCCACGACAGCGCCCGCCGCCGTAGACGGACAGCCATTGCTGACCACAAGCTTCGACGAGAGCGCCGGCGCCGCCAGCATCTGGCTGCCGCTCTCCGGCACGTGGACTATCGCCGGCGGCATCTACAGCCAGAGCGATAACAGCGGCTACGACTTTATCAGCATGATGAACCTGGCGCCGCAAGCGCACTACCGCCTCGACGCCAAGCTGCGGCTCGGCGATGGGCAGATGGGCGGGGGCTTTATCTACAACGCCCCGAGCACGGCCAGCCGCGCCGGCGCGCAGAACGTAGACTTCGACCAGAAGGGCGGCTTTCTGCGTTGGGGCCGCTACGACGATAAGGGCGCCTATGTCTACCAGGGCGGCGTCGCCATCGCCAAGCCGATCAGCGACGGCCAGTGGCACAACCTTAGCCTGGTCACGCACGTCGGCTCCAGCGTGATCTCGCTCGACGGGCAGCAGATCGGCACGATCACGAACACGAGCCAGGCCGGCCACGTCGGCCTGATCACATCGGTGACCAAGGTGGACTTCGACAGCGTCCAGCTGAGCGTCCTGCCGGAGACGGCGGGGGCGGTGGCACCTGTCGCCACCGCGCTGCCTGCCGCCACCGCAACCATCACCACCAGCGCCGGGTTCTCCGACGACTTCGCCGACGGCAACACCCAGGGCTGGCAGGTGCTGAGCGGCACATGGCAGAACATTGCGGGCGTCTACCAGCAGACCGATCTGACCGGCTCCGACCTGGGCAGCGTCACGCCCTTCCAGAGCGGCAGCTACACCGCCACCGTGCGCCTTCAGCGGCTCGATGGCGATATAGGCGCGGGGTTCTACTTCAACATGGCCCAGCGCGACAGCAAGAGCCGCAGCCAGATGATCAACTACACCCAGGGCGGCAAGGCCCTCCAGTGGGGCCACTTCGACGAGGGCGGCAACTTTGTCTTCGAGGGCAGCGCCCCCGTGGCCGACGGCAACGATGGCCAGTGGCACACCATCGGCATGAGCGTGGCCGGCGGCAAGGCGACCTTCAGCATGGACGGGAATGAAGTCGCCACCGATGTGAGCCTCACCTACGCCAGCGGCTATGTCGGGCTGCTCGCCAGCCACAGCAAGGTCGCCTTCGACGATGTGCAGATTAAGCCGCAGTAGGGGACAGCCATCATGCGACTCCAACGCCTTCGACCGCTGCTCCCCGACGCCCTGGCCATCCTGGCGCTGCTGACCCTGCCGCTGCTGGTCTTCTGGCAGGTCTGGGCGACGAACTCGGCCGACCGGGTGATGTTCGGCGGCGACATCCTGATGGGCGCGTACCCGACGCGGGTCTTCGTCCACCAGCTGTTCAACAGCGGGGCCGCGCCACTCTGGAACGCCTACCAGCTCGGCGGCATGCCGCTGCTGGGCGATGTCCAGGTGGCGCCCTACTACCTGCCGAACCTGCTGCTCGACCTGCTCTACCGCGGGCGCGACATCACCTACATCAGCTTCGAGCTGCTGGTGGTGGCGCACTATATCCTCGGGGGCGCCTTCTTCTACGCCTACCTGCGCGGCATCGGCGTGCGCCCGGCCGCGGCCCTGGTGGGGGCGATCGGCTTCGAGTTCAACGGCTTCTTCGTCGGGCACCGCGGCCACTACAATATGCTGGCGGTGGCGGTGTGGCTGCCGGGCGTGCTCTGGCTGCTCGACCACAGCTGGCGCGCGGTGGGCCGGGGGCCGACCCTGGCATGGGCCCTGGCGGCCGGCCTGGCCCTCAGCCAGATGGTGATGGCCGGGCACCCCCAGGCCATCCTCTACTGCTCGCTGGCGATCGTGGGCTACGCGGGCTACCGCTGGGCGGGCGACCTGCGGCGGCCAGGCGCGGGCTGGGCCGCGCGCCTGCGCGTGCCGGCGCTCCTCGCCGTCGCCGGGGTGCTGGCGGCGGGCATCGCGGCGGTGGCCCTGCTGCCCGCCATCGAGCTGATCGGCCGCTCGCGGCGTAGCGAGCTGTCGTACACCTTCGCCGAGCAGTACTCGCTGATGCCGCGCAACATGATCGGCCTGCTCGTGCCGGACTTCCTCGACTGGGGCACCACCGAGTACCGCATCTACGCGGGCGTGCTGACCCTGGCGCTGGCTGCTGCCGCGTGGGTGGTGCCGACACGCCCGCGCCCCGAGCGGCGCTTCTTCACCCTGGCGGCGCTGGTGGCCCTGATCACCGCCCTGGGCGGGTTCACCGTGCTGCACGGGATGATCTACCGCTTTGTGCCTGGCTTCGCATCGATCCGGGTCAGCGCCCGCGCCTTCTACATCGCCAACCTGGCCCTGTGCGCCCTGGCCGCCTTCGGCGCCGAGAGCCTGATCGGCGCGCTGGGCGAGGCCGAGCTGCGCCGGCTGCGCGGGCTGGCCCGCGGCGCGAGCGCGCTGCTCGCCACCGCGCTGCTCGTGGGGGTCGGCCTATACGCGCTGCTGATCGGCAACTACCACCCGGTGGGCGAGGGCTTCTTCTTCGCCGAGAGCCTCTTCAGCCGCCTGCCCTCCGCCGACGCCTACACCATGCTGACCCAGACGGCCAACGCCTACGGGGTCTTTCTGCTGCTGCTGGCGGGCGCGGCCGCCCTGCTCTGGGCGCGCAGCGCGGGGCGCCTCAGCGGGCGCGGCATGGCCCTGGCCGCCGCCCTGCTGATGTGCCTCGATGTGACGACGTTTGCGCCCTACCACGACACGGTCGCCGCCGACCCGGCCACCGCGCGCTTTACGGTGCGCAAGTACGCCACCGGCCTGCTCGATGCGCCCTGGAAGATCACCGACCAGGACGCGCTGATCACCGCCCTGCGCCGCCTGCCCCCTGGCGTGCGGGTGGACAATACCGCCGAGGTGCTGCCCGATAACTACAGCCAGGTCTATGGCATCCCCTTCGCCACCGGCTATAACATTCTCGATATCGCTGAGCGCTTCCAGCTGCTGACCGAGTGGCCGAACCTGAGCGATAGCACACACCGCGACTTGCTCAACGTCGGCTATGTGCTGACCCTGCCCGACGCGACCGACCCGCCGGAGCCGGGGGCCAAGCTGCTGATCAAGAATAGCCAGGGCCAGCTCTGGCAGCGCGCGCAGCAGCCGAGCTACGCCCACTTCAGCACCAGCCTGCGCCCCGCCGCGACCGCGATCACGCTGAACGGGCTGCTCAGCCGGCCCGGCGTGGCCCTCGACGCCCAGCCGCCGGTGTCTACAGACGGTGCGCAGATCCATGCCACGCTGCGCCAGCTCTGGCCCGAGGCCGTCGATAAGCAGCTCTACATGGTCGGCGCGACCGGCGTGCAGAGTCCGGTGGACATCGGCGTGCTGGCGGGCGGGACGATCCAGTACAGCGCAGTGATCGTCGATGGGGTGACGGTGACGCCCAAGCAGCGCGGCATCGTGCTGGCCCTGATCAACCCGGCCAGCGGCAAGCTGATCGCCGCCGATGGGTTTGACACCTACGCGTCCAACGATGAGAGCGCGCGCATGGCGGCGCTGATCGGCTCGGCCGCCGACGGCACGATCGTCGCCCTGGCCACCTACGACGAGGGCACCGTCAGCCTCGGCGACGCTGGCCGGGCCGCCATCGCCAGCCTGGGGGCGAAGGTCGATCTGCGCGGGCAGACCGGCGCAGCCTACGCCCTGGTGGGGGTGAAGGGGGCACCTGCGGGCAGCGCGCTGGAGCAGGTCGGCAAGGCGGCGGTCACGCTGGATGTGGGCGTGGGGGCGCTGCCGGCCCAGCCGGACGCGCGCTTCACCAGCAGCCTGCTGAGCTACCAGCCCGACCAGATCAGCCTGCTGGTGCAGAACAGCGCCCGCGGCCTGCTGACGGTCAGCGAGAGCGTCTACCCCGGCTGGGACGCCTACGTCGATGGCCTGCCCACCGCCACGCTGCGGGTCAACGGGCTGCTGCGCGGCGTGATCCTGCCGCCCGCCCTCGACGGGCGGCCCCATGAGGTGACATTTATCTACCGGCCCCTGAGCGCGCGCCTCGGCGGGGCGATCTCGCTGCTGAGCCTGTCGCTGGCCGCTGGCGGGCTGCTGGCCCTCGCGGCGGCGGCGGCCCCGCCGTTTGTCTGGCGCCGCCGCCGCAGGCCGCTGCCCCTGCTCATGCTCGGCAGCGAGCCGCCCACAAGCGCAGGGAGCTGATGAAGCGAATACGCACCCTGCTCTTGCTGCTGATCGTCCTGGGAGTGTCATTCGTACGCCCTCAGCCCGGCCTCGCACAGGCTATCTACTTCGTAGATACCGACCCGACGCTGATCGTCCTGGGCAATAGCTACTACGAGGTTGGGCTACTGAAGGCCAACGGGGCCATCGCCTATATCACCGACAAGACAACCGGCCAGCACGTCTCCGAGGGCTCGCGGTACGGGTGCCTGTGGGGCGCCTTCGGGCAGCAGACGGGCTATATCGGCGGGTGCAGCTACGCAGCCGACAGGGCGAGCGCATTTAGCTACGATTGGTCGGCCCCGGACGCGCGCCTCTCGCTGCGCTACACATCTGACCCCGCCAGAGTCAATCGCGCCGCCGCGCTGGTCACGCTCACAGCATCGCCGGGCCAGTGGTTTGACCTCCAGATCCAGCTTGAGAACCACCTGGGCGGGTTCGTCGACTATATCCTCTTCCCGTCCGACCTGGTGTTTCGCGAGGCGGACCTACAGGGAGTCTACCTCCCGGTTCTGCCGGGGATCGTGCTGGGGCCGCCGTTCTTTGCGCAGAATCGCTCGTACCTCGGCTCGTACCCCGGCGATCTGTTTGCCGACTTTATGGCCGTGGCCTCACAGGGCGGGACGATCGCGATCTCCGCGCTGCACGATGATACGGGCATCAGGCCGCTCGTGCTGGGGCTCAACCATGACGACGGCTACCTCCCGGACAGCAGCTACTACTACCACACCTTCGGTGCCCGGTTGCCCGATGCGGGGGCGTGGGTCTCGCCACGCGTGAGGGTGCGGGTTGCGCAGCCGGTGACTGCGGCCATCGACGCCTATCGCACCGACAACGGCATTGATCGCTTCGACTCGGTGGCGACAAAGGCGGGGGCGCACTACCAGCAGCTCGCCCAGTCGCCGCTGCTGAAGGCCGACGCCAGCCAGCTCGCGATCCCATTCGCGCAGTACCCCGCCATGCTCGCGCAGGTGCCCGCGCCCGGGATCCTCCACCTGCTGGCGTTCCAGCACGGGGGCTTCGACGAGGGCTCGCCCGACACGCTCCCGCCGGCGGCCGCGTGGGGCAGCACCGCAGCGATGGCGGCGATGGCTGGGCAGGCCCAGGCCCAGGGCTTTCTGGTGATGCCCTACACCAACCCGACCTGGTGGGATGAGCACTCGCCCACGATGCAGCACCTGATCGCCACCGGCACTCTGACCGATGTGGTGGCGTTTGACACGCCCAACACCCCGCGCTATGAGGTCTATGGCACACATGGCGGGTATGTGGTCTCTCCATACGCGCCCCTTGTGGGCGAGCGCCTCGATCAGCTGATCGCCGATATGAGCGTCACCATCCCGGGCGATCTGGTCTTTGAGGATCAGGTCGGCGCCCGGGGTTGGCTCTTCGATCATAACGCCTCCTCCCCCCAGCCGACGGCCTACGCCCAGGGCTGGCTAGCGCACACGCGCACCTACAGCCGCACGCTCCTGATGACCGAGGGCGGGACAGATCGCCTGGCCGAGACCGAGCTGGGCTTTCACGGGAGCGTGCTGCTGGCCGCGCAGTCCGGCCAGGCTGACGCGCGCTGGGGGCAGGGGGCGTGGCAGCCCTATCCGATCGCGCCGCTGATGCTGCGGGATAAGGTCCTGCTCTACCAGCACGATCTCGCGCCCGAGACCTTCACGACCAGCAAGGCGACCCTGGCCTGGAATATGGCGTTCGGCTACATGTTGAGCTACGACCTCGGGCCGACAAACTTCGGCGGCGGGGTCGGCGACCCGTGGCTCGCCGTGGTGGCGGCCTTCCAAACGCAGGTTCTCTCGCGCTATGCGGGCGAGCGGATGCTGGCCTATGCGGGCCTGGGGGAGGCAGCGACCCAGAGCGACTTTGAGCACTACGCGGTGGTCACGAACTGGAGCAGCGCCGCCGCCTACACGCATGGGCCGTATGTCATCCCGCCCGTAGGCGCGATGGTGATCCGCGACGATGGCGGCCTGATCGCCGGCGTCTTCACCAGCTATAATGGCCACCCCCTAGCTGATGGTGAGCACTACCTGATCGAGGAGCGGAGCGCGGATGTGGCCATTGTGCGCCAGCCGATGGGGGGCGATACCCAGCTGACGATCCGCCGGCTGCCAGGCTGGCAGCCGGCGGGGACGCCGGTGGTCTGGGCCATGAGCGCGGCGGGGGCGCTGATCGGCAGCGTCCCCAGCACAGTGACGGCGGACGGCGTCACCTTTGTGTACCAGCGCCAGCTCGCGGGGGCCGCAGTCGCCTCCTACCGGCTCGCCCAGGGATCCAAGATCTTTCTGCCGATGATCTTCCATAGCGAATGATCACTCGCCGAGTCCCGCGCGCAACGCGCGATCCCGCGCCAACCTGCGGCGGAGCCACCACGCCCCGGCCCCGCCGCCCCAGAGCACAGCCGCCGCCACCGGCGCCGATCTGGGCGCGCTGGCTCAAGCGCTTCTGGCG
>JBAXES010000182.1:0-7464 GCA_037140315.1 Chloroflexales bacterium | reverse complement strand
CCGGCGCGGTAGTTCACGCTGGCCAGGTCGTCGGCCACATAGGTCTCCACCTCCAGGTGGGCGGCGTCCTCGATGGCCTTCTTGAGCGTCTCGCCCAGGCGCTCGGCGAACTCCTGGAGCGAGGCGGTGAGCTTGCTGACCGCCTCGCTGCCCTTCTCGCCCGAGCCGAAGATCCCGAAGCTGGCGCCCACGTCGCCGACCTGGGCCTGCACCGCCCAGCCCTGGGCCGAGGCGCCCGACGCGCCGGGCACGGTCGGCGGCGCGGGGATGGCGGCCACAGGCGCGGGGGCGAGCGCCTCGGCCTGTGGGGCGGGCGCCGGGACGCTCGCCGGGACGCTCGCCGTCGGGGCGCTGACTGTCGGGATCATCGCCCGCTCGGCTGACGGCGACGCCGCGCCGAGGTCGGCCAGGGGCAGCCGCACCGCCGGGTCGCCGATCACCACATAGCTGCGCGAGTCGTTGTGCTCCGTCCACTTGGTCGACAGCTCGTACGGGTCTACCGTGCCGCCCCACTGGGCGTTCTCAAGGTCCTCGGTGAGCACCGAGGCCAGCTCGGCGTAGCGGTTATTGAAGAACTCCAGCGCCCAGCCGACCGGGGCTCCGTCGAGCATCATGCGGCGCATGGCGCTGCTGAAAGTCTCGATCTGCTTGCCGCCGCGCGCATCGCTGAACGAGAAGGTCCAGGCCCGCTCAACGTGGCCGATCACCGCCAGCGCGCCGCCGTTGGGGTGGCTGAGCATGCGCTGCGGCAGCCGCGAGATGAAGGCGTGGGGCGCGATGGCGGACTGGACGCCCTTCTGGTGCGGGAAGTCATCGTTGCGCGGGGTGCCCGCGCCAAAGCAGGCGAAGCAGAAGGCGACGGTGCCGAGCAGGCGGGCGTTCGCGCCGAGGTCGTCGTCGGCCAGGTAGAACTCCTGCGGGATGGCCCCGCGCCACTGCCGTGGCCCCGGCCAGTCCTGGCAGAGGATGGCGCCCTGGTGCTCGATCTGCTGCGGGTCGCCGTTATCGAACTCGACCCCGTGGCTCGCGGTGAACAGGATCGCCGGCGTCTCGCTGCCGCCGAGGAGCTTGCTGAGCCGGGCCTTGTTCGCCCCCTCGCCGATCACCGTCTCGATCGACCAGTCGCCGGCGCGCGGGTTGGCCTTGATCGTGTCCGCCAGGGGCAGCACCAGCTCATCGGAGGCGCGGGCGGTGGCCGCGTCGTCATTGTTGCGCACCCCGAAGAAGACCGCCTTACGCGCCAGCTTCACGTCGCCCCGCTCGGCGGAGACCACGCTGCGGGCATAGCGGGCGTAGTCATCGAGGGCGTCGAAGTGGATGCGCCCGACGGCGTACTGCACATCGAGCTGGTACTGGAAGCGGTACGGGATCTCCTCGGGGCTGCCGACGATCAGCAGGTAGTAGGGCATCTTATCGGGGTCAGCCGGGCCGGAGGTGGCGGCACCCTGGCGGCGCAGGAAGTCGGCCTTGCTCTCATCGGGGCGGTAGCCGAGGGGGCCGCCGCACTCGCGGTAGCGCGGGCCGGCCTGGGCGCTGCGCCAGGCCAGCAGCTCGCCCAGGGCCTCGCGGATGGCGGCGGACTGGGGGCCGGCGGGGAAGATCACGCCCCACCCCGTCTGGGCGAGATCCTTCTCGTTCACGCCCTCCTTGACCCCGAAGTTGCCGGCCCGGCCCTGCATGACTTTCCGCTTCAGCTCGTCACGCTGATCCTGGTCGGGGTCGAGGTTCTCCGGCTTCGGGTCATCGCCGCGGATGATTGCGGCGAGTTGATCTGCGGTGAGCGGCTGACTGCCATAGGTTCCGCGGCTGGCGTTCACACCGTTGAAGAAGAGCAGCTCGCTGGCCATTATATCCTCATCGGTATCGGTCGGCTGATAGAGAGGCTGACGCAACGCTCGTCAGTCTATCTGAAGGATATACCCCTTGCCGCGAACATTCAGCAGGTAGCGCGGCGCGCTTGGGTCGGGCTCGATCTTCTGCCGCAGGTGGTGGATATGGGGCTTGATCAGCTCGCCGGCCTCAAGCTCGCTCGTCTCGTAGCCCTGAGCGCAGCGCACCAGCTGCGTGTACGAGAGCATCTGCCCCGAGTGCTCGGCGAGGCAGAGTAGCAGGCGGAACTCGGTGGGCGTCAGGTTCAGCGAGCGCTCGCTCAGGGTTGCCGTCTGGTGCCAGGTGTCCAGATGGAGCTGGCCGATTGTCAGCACGCGATCATGGCCTGGCGCACTTGCGTTGCTGCCGCCGCCGCCGATCGAGTGCGACTCCTCCGCTGTCGGCAGTGACGCCCCGCTGCCCGCGAGCTCCTGCACCGCCTGGCCGATCGTGTTGATCAGCGAGTTCTGGCGCTGGCGCTTGAGCCGGTCGGCCAGCCCTGCGGCCACCCGGTCGATGATCTGGGCCGGGTCGCTCGTCTTCAGCATATAATCGAAGATGCCCTGGTGGATGCCCTCGATCGCGGACTCGAGGGAGCCGTGCCCGGTGAGGACGATGACCTCGGTATCAAGCCCGCGCGCCCGCAGCGCCTCGACGACCTGGATGCCGTTGATCCCCGGCATCTGGAGATCGACCAGCATGAGGTCAAAGAGCTGAGAGCCAAAAAGCGATACGGCCTCTTCGCCGCTCGACGCCGTTGTTACGATATGGCCGACACGACGCAGTAGCGCGCTCAGTGTCAGGCGGATGTTTTGCTCATCATCGACCACCAGGATGTTTGCAGAGTCACTCATTCAGTTTGCGCTCCACGAAAAAACGCACTATAGTTGATGCCAAGAGGTCACGCAATCATAGCACGCGCAGCTTTCAGGTGTCAACGCAGAAGGCCCCCGTGCAGACCCCATGCGCTGGCCGCGGAGGTGTATCGCGTCGCTGTTCTTCGGATAGTATGCGTGCTCGCTGT
The DNA here is from genome assembly GCA_037140315.1 of Chloroflexales bacterium. Lineage (GTDB taxonomy): Bacteria > Chloroflexota > Chloroflexia > Chloroflexales > Chloroflexaceae > Oscillochloris. Next base: position 4,571 of record JBAXES010000182.1, on the reverse strand, counting down.
CACATAGCTGTCACCACAAGCCAGACAATCAATACAGGTAGCCACCCCTATGGGAGAGCTGGAACAACTACAGCTGCGGATCGCCGTCCTGGAGCACCGCCTCTCCGAGGCTAGCGCCCACGCCGAGATCATCGAGCGCGAGGCGAGCCTCCAGATGTCCCGGGCCGTCGATCTCAGCGCACGGCTCAGCGCGATCCTCTCGATCTCCGCCGCCCTGCTGATCAGCCGTGATGTGGATGCCGTGGTGCAGCTGGTGGTGTCCGAGGCGGTGAACCTCTTCCCCGGCACAAGCGCGGCCCACCTGTTTATGCTCGACTCCGAGCAGAACGGCCTGGTGCTGCGCGCCGCCAACAACCCGGCGGTGGTCTTCAACCGGCCCAGCGAGGGCCTGGCCGGCAAGGCCCTCCTCTCGCCCCGCGCGATGCTCCTCGTCGGCCCGCAGCTCGAGATCGCCCTGTCCGACCTGAGCGATGACCAGATCGCGGCCCTGCGCGATAACATCGTGACGTGGCCGCCCCTCAGCGCCCTGCTGGCCCCGCTGCGCGTCGAGAGCCAGCGCTTTGGGGCGCTGGTGCTCTATGGCGGGGTGAGCGCCCATCTCTACCACCCGCGCGACCTGCCGTTCATCCAGGCCCTGGCCGATCTCGCCGCCGTGGCGATCGATGAGTTGCGCCAGCGCACCCGCGCCGCCGCACTTCAGCGCGACCTCGCCCTCACCCAGTCGCTTCACGCCGAGGCTCAGGCCCGCCTCAGCGCCGCCCAGGCCCAGCTGCTCCAGAGCGCGAAGCTGGCCGCCGTCGGCGAGCTCTCCGCCTCGGTGGCCCACGAGATCAACAACCCGCTCTATGCCGCCCGCAACAGCCTCTACCTCGTCGAGCAGGATCTCGACCCCGATGCGCCACAGCGCGCCTTCTTGACCATCGCCCAGCAGGAGCTCGGCCGGATCGCCCGGATTATCACGCGCATGCGTGACTTCTACCGCCCTGCCAAGGCCGAGCTGGCCAGCACTAATATTAACTCGCTCCTCCGTGAGACGTTGGAGCTTGTGCAGACCCACCTGCGCCACGGCCATATCAATGCCGCCACCGACCTGAGCGCTGAGATCCCGCCGATCATCGCCCATGCCGATCAGCTGCGCCAGGTGTTTTTGAATATTATTCTCAATGCCTGCGACGCGATGCCCGACGGCGGCGACCTGCGGCTGAAGACTCGGCTCTTCCAGGCCCGCAGCGAGGCCCCGATGACGATTGAGGTGGATATCTGCGATACTGGTATGGGTATTCCCCCTGAGCATCGCCCGCATCTTTTCGAGCCTTTTTATACCACCAAGGCTCACGGGACAGGCCTGGGCCTGGCGATTAGCGCCCATATTGTCACCCAACATGGCGGGCGGATTATGGTCGAGAGCGAGCTGCGCCAGGGCACAACCTTCAGCATTCTGTTGCCGACATCTGATGTGTAGTGCAGTCGCTATGAGGGCTATCGCTTCTGGTTATCGCTTCGTTACAGAAAGTTGTGGCCTCCCACCTCATCATAATCTTCCTTGGCTGGTACGATGATGCTTGGACACCTTTTGTCCACCTGCATTTGAGGATCTACCATGCCACACAGGCAGATACAAATATGTGACGATGACTCATCAGCGGCGCTGATCACGCAGCGCGGCCTTCAGAGTCTTCTGGGTGATCGGTATAGTATCACTATTGCATCTACGCCAAATGCGGCGTGGCTGGTCTGCGCCCATGGCAATATCGATCTGCTGATCGTTGACCCGGGCTCGGGTGGCGGCTCGGCCGGTGCCCTCGTACGCGCGATGCACGCCTTCCGTCCGATGACCCCGGTCCTCGTCCTCACTGCCTATGATACGCCCGGCCTGCGCGTCAAGATGCGCGACCTCGGCGTGAGCTACTATGCCGCAAAGCCGATCGACTTCAAGGATCTGCTGCCGATCGTCACATCGGCCCTGCGCATGACGCCTATCCCCGACATCCTCTTCCCCAAGCTTCACGCCTGCCACCACCGCTAGGCCACCCCGGCACCCCCCGCCTCTCCCGCACAGCTTTCTGCTGAACTCCCTGCTCTGGATCATTCTGCTGATCGTTATCGCTCAACATTTTTTTGTTAGGCTTTGGCGGCTTCGCCGCCAAAGCCTAACAAAAAGCAGGTTTGGGGCGCAGCCCCAAAGACGTTGACGAGGTCCTTGTACCGCCTAGGGCGGCCTCTCCTCGCCGGAGGCGGCTATGGTATGATGGTTGTAACATGTGGGAGTAATGACATGCGCGGATTTCGCATTGGCTCGGGCTGGATCGCCCTAATCGCTTTTGTTGCCGTGCTGGCCAATGGGCGCTCGCTGCCATGGCCGGCCACGGCCCTGACCCTCGGCATTGGCGGCGGCTATCTGATGGTTATGGCCTGGCAGGCCTGGGACATCGGCAGGGGTCGACGCGCCGGCGCCCAGGTGACATACTGGCGCGGGCAGCGCATCGATCGGCCCAGCCGGCCGCGGAGGCCCGGGCCAGTGGCGTGGGGCGAGCTGATCCCCGCGATCATCTACGGACTGCTCGGCCTGGCCCTGCTGCTGGGGGCCGCCTCGATTGCGATCAGTCGGCTGGGGTTATTCGGCGTAATCTTTTCTGTTGAGGCGTAACATAATGGCTGCAAGCGGCCTTTTTCAGCGGAAGCGGCTGATCACCGAGCGACAAGAAGAGCTGCTGAACGAGCTGCGCGGGCTGATCGCGCGCCTGATCGCCGGCTTTGAGCGCTTCACCGACGTCGACCCCGGCGACGCCCGGACGCTCCAGGAGATCCTGGCCCATATCGACGAGCTGTTCCTGATTGTGGTGGCCGGCGAGTTCAACGCGGGCAAATCGAGCTTCCTCAACGCGTTGCTCGGCGCCCACGTGCTGCCCGAGGGGGTCACGCCCACCACCGACACAATCACGCTGCTGCAGCACGGCGACGCGCCCAGCAGCGAGCTGCGCTCCAACGGCCTGCGTGTACACACCTACCCCGCCGAGGTGCTGCGGCAGCTGAGCATCGTGGACACGCCCGGCACCAACGCCGTGATCCGCCAGCACGAGCAGCTCACCCGCGACTTCATCCCGCGGGCCGACCTGGTGCTGTTCGCCACCTCGGCCGACCGCCCCTTCACCGAGAGCGAGCGCGGGTTCCTGGCCCTGATCAAGGAGTGGGGCAAGAAGATCGTGATCATCCTGAACAAGATCGACATCCTCACCCCCGTCGAGCTTGAGCAAGTGCTGGGCTTCATCCGCGAGAATGCCCGCGACCTGCTGGGCGTCACCCCGGATATCTTTCCGGTCTCGGCGCGCGAGGCCCTGCGCTCGCGCAGCGTCAGCGGCCGCGAGGGCGAGGAGCTGTGGGCGGGCAGCCGCTTCAGCGCGATCGAGGAGTATGTGGTCGATCACCTCGATGAGGAGGCGCGGGTGCGGCTGAAGCTGCTCTCGCCGCTCGGCGTGGCCCAGCGCCTCTCCAGCAAGTACCTCCAGGTGACGGAGGCCCGCCTAGAGACGCTACGTGAGGATCTCGCGACGATTGAGAACATCGAGCAGCAGATCGGCCTCTACCGCGACGACCTGAAGACCGACGTGCAGTACTACCTGGGCGAGATCGACTCGATCATGCGCGATCTGGTGGATCGAGGCGACCAGTTCTTTGAGGAGCACATCCGGATCACACGCCTGCCCGACCTGATGAACAGCGATAAGCTGCGGGCGGCCTTCGAGCGCGAGGTGGTCGGCGAGGTCACCCAGCAGATCGACGCGAAGATGCACGTCCTGATCGACTGGATGATCGAGAAGAACCTGCGGCTACAGCAGAGCAACGACGAGTACATCAAGCGGCGGGCCACGCAGCACAGCGAGAAGCTGATCGGCAACGTCGGCGGCACCTTCGACTACAACCGGCGGACGATGCTGGACACCGTGGGCCGGGCGGCGAGCGAGGTGGTGGCCAGCTATGACAAGGAGGCCGACTCGCAGCTGCTGGTGGACGAAGTGCGGGCCTCGGTGGCGGCGACGGCGCTGGCGGAGATGGGGGCGGTGGGGCTAGGCGCGCTGCTCGTGGCGATCTTCCACACGGCGCTGCTGGACATGACCGGGATTCTGGCGGCGACACTGCTGGCGGCGGGCGGGTTCGCGCTGCTGCCGGCGAAGCGGCGGCAGGCGAAGAAGGCCCTGCGGGAGCGGGTGGGCGTGCTGCGCGAGCAGCTGCGGCAGAGCGTGGAGCGGCAGTTCGGGCGGGAGGTCGAGCGCTCGCTGGGCCAGGTGCGCGAGCGGAACATGCCGTTCACGCGGTTCGTGCGCGCCCAGCGCGGGCAGCTCGGCGACCTCCAGCAGGCCTTCGCCGACATCGACGTGGGCCTGGGGCGGCTGCGCAAAGAGATCGCGTAGGGGCGCAGCAGAGAGCAGGCGGCGAGCCGCCTGCTCTCTGCTGCGCCCCTACGCAGGCAAAAACAGACATCGGCCCTGGCGCTGCGCGCCAGGGCCGATGTCTGTTTGCATCTTCCCAATCGAGTGTGGTTGTGGGGATCGTGACAGACCCGCTGATAGGTT
>JBAXES010000181.1:0-7480 GCA_037140315.1 Chloroflexales bacterium | reverse complement strand
CGGGCGTGGAGATGGGGCCGGTGATCTCGCAGCAGAGCCGCGAGCGGATCGAGCGGCTGATCGGCCTGGGCCGCCAGGAGGGCGCCGAGCTGCTGGTGGACGGGCGCGGCAAGCCTGTGTCCGGCTACGAGTCGGGCTCCTTCGTCGCGCCCACCATCCTCGACCACGTGGCCCCCGGCGGCGAGCTGGCCCGCACCGAGATCTTCGGGCCGGTGCTCAGCCTGATGCACTTCGACGATGTGGACCAGGCGATCGCGCTGGTCAACGCGAACCGCTACGGCAACATGGCCTGCATCTTCACCAGCTCGGGCGCGACGGCGCGCAAGTTCCGCTACGAGGCCCGCGCCGGCAACATCGGCGTGAACATCGCCGTGCCGGCGCCCATGGCCTACTTCCCCTTCTCGGGCTGGAACGAGAGCTTCTTCGGCGACCTGCACGCGCAGGGCCGCCACGGCGTGGAGTTCTACACCGAGACGAAGATCGTGGTCGAGCGCTGGCCCAAGGAGTGGAGCCGAACATTCTAGGGGAGGCTTTTTCGGGGAGGGAATCGCCCTCCCCGAGCCCCTCCCATACGGAAGGCACCTATGGCCACTATCCATGTTGGCAACGCCCCCTGCTCGTGGGGCACGTTGGAGTTTGAGGGGCTGGAGGGCGAGCGGATCGCCTACCCGCGCATGCTCGATGAGCTGGCCGCCGCCGGCTACACCGGCACCGAGCTGGGCGACTGGGGCTATCTGCCCACCGACCCCGCCGCCCTGCGCGCCGATCTGGCCGGGCGCGGGCTGAGCCTCACCGGGGCCTTTGTGCCGGTGGCCCTGCGCGACTCAGCCGCCCACGCGCCTGGCGTCCAGTCGGCCCTGCGCGTGGCCCGCCTGCTCGCCGCCGCCGCCGAGGGCGCCGCGACCCGGCCCTTCCTGGTGCTGGCCGACAATAATGGCGGCGACCGGGTGCGCACGGCGTGGGCCGGGCGGGTGCGGCCCGACCAGGGCCTCGGCCTGGATGAGTGGCGCATCTTCGCGCGCGGCGCCGAGGCCGTGGCCCGCGCGGTGCGCGACGAGACCGGCCTGCGCACCGTCTTCCACCACCACTGCGCCGGCTTTGTCGAGACCCCCGCCGAGATCGCGGCGCTGCTGGATCTGACCGACCCGGCCCTGCTCGGCCTGGTCTTCGACACCGGCCACTACGTCTACGGGGCGGGCGCGACCGACAGCGCGGCGGCCCTGGAGGGCCTGGCGCGCTTCGCCGAGCGGGTCTGGTACGTGCACTTCAAGGACTGCGATCCGCAGATCGCCGCGCGGGCCCGCGCCGAGGGGATCGACTACTTCGCCGCGATCAGGCGCGGGCTGTTCTGCGAGCTGGGGCGCGGCTGCATAGACTTCGCCGCCGTGACGGCCTGGCTGCGCGGGCGCGGCTACGGCGAGTTCATCACCGTCGAGCAGGATGTGCTGCCCGGCATGGGCGCGCCTGTGGAGAGCGCCCGGCGCAACCGCGCCCACCTGCGCGGGGTCGGCCTGTAGGCTTGGCCTACAGGTGGCACAGAACTGGAGGGCAACCCTCTACTCCCACTCGATCGTCGCCGGGGGCTTAGATGAGATGTCGTAGACCACGCGGTTCACCCCGCTGACCTCATTAACGATCCGGCTGCTCACCTTCGCGAGGACCTCGTAGGGCAGCCGCGCCCAGTCGGCGGTCATATAGTCCTCGGTGGTGATCGCGCGGATGGCGATCGTGTCGGCGTAGGTGCGACCGTCGCCCATCACGCCGACGCTCTGCACGGGCAGGAGCACGGCGAAGGCCTGCTGGGTGGCCCGGTAGAGGCCGGCGGCGCGCAGCTCCTCCAGGAAGATCGCGTCGGCGCGGCGCAGGGTCTCCAGGCGCTCCCAGCTGATCGGGCCGATCAGGCGCACGGCCAGGCCGGGGCCGGGGAAGGGGTGGCGCCAGACCCAGTCGTCGGGCAGGCCGAGCTCGATCCCGGCGGCGCGCACCTCGTCCTTGAACATGTAGCGCAGCGGCTCCACCAGCTGCATCTGCATGTCGGCGGGCAGGCCGCCCACGTTATGGTGGGTCTTGATCGTCACGCCCTTCTTGCGGTCGGGGGCGCTGCTCTCGATCACATCGGGGTAGAGCGTGCCCTGGGCCAGATACTTGGCGTCGCCCAGGCCGCGGGCCTCGCGCTCGAAGATTCGAATGAACTTCTCGCCGATGATCTTGCGCTTGCGCTCGGGGTCGGCCACGCCCTCCAGGGCCGCCAGGAACTCCTCGCGGGCGTCCACGGCCACCAGCGGGATGTGGAAGTGCTCGCGGAAGGTGGCGATCACCTGCTCGGCCTCGCCGAGGCGCAGCAGGCCGTTGTCCACAAACACGCAGCTCAGGCGCTCGCCCACAGCCCGGTGGATGATCAGCGCGGCCACGGCCGAGTCCACGCCGCCGGAGAGCGCGCAGATCACCCGCCCCTCGGGGCCGACCTTCGCGCGCACCCGCTCGATCGCCTCGGCCACAAAGTTCGCCGGCTGCCATGCCGAGTCCGCCCCGCAGATGGCGTGCAGGAAGTTGCCCAGGATGGCCTTGCCGTTAACGGTGTGGACCACCTCGGGGTGGAACTGGACGCCGTACCAGCGCCGCTCATCGTCGCCCATGGCGGCGAGGGGGGTGGAGACATTGGCGGCCAGGGTGTGGAACCCGGGCGGCAGCGTCTCGATCCGGTCGCCGTGGCTCATCCAGACCATCTGGCTGAGCGGGGTGCCGGCGAAGAGCGGGTGGTCGCCGGTGAGGGCCACATCAGCCGGGCCGAACTCGCGGTCCTCGGGGCTGAGCACCACGCCGCCGAGGGCGTAGCTGATCAGCTGCATGCCGTAGCAGATGCCGAGGACGGGCAGGCCGGAGCCGGGGAGCCAGGCGGGCATCTGCGGGGCGCCGGGCTCGTAGACGCTGGCCGGGCCGCCGGAGAGGATCACGCCGAGGGGGTTGAGCGCGCGCACCTGGGCCTCAGGCGCATCGTGGGGCAGCAGCTCGCTGTAGACGCCCAGCTCGCGCACGCGGCGCACGATCAGCTGGGCCGTCTGTGAGCCGAAGTCGAGCACGGGGATGCTGTAGGACATAGACTCCTCATCAGACTCAAAAGGGGAGGGCCAGAGAGGGCTTGCCCTCCCTGACCCTCCCCTTCGCAAGATATGTACGCTAGCTCGCGGTCACGAGCCGCAGCCGGGGCGAGCTGAAGCTAATCACCCGCTCAAGCTCAGGGGCGCCCACCTCTCGTGCGCTCAGCTCAAACTCGGGGGTGATCACCACCGAGTTATCGCCGCCGAAGGCGTTCGGCTCATAGCCGTCGGCGTTCCAGTCATTGTGCCACTCGCTGCCGTTGTGAAGGTAGCGGTACTGAAATGACTTGCCCGCATCAAGGTCGAGAGATACAATCCAGCCCGCCTCTGTCTGGCGGAGCGGCGTGGCCCGCTCATCCCAGTTGTTAAAATCGCCCACAAGAAAGATCATGTCGGCCCAGATGGCGGATGGAAGCGCGAATGTTACCCGGACTTTACCGGATCGACCGGGCATTTTCGTGATCATGGCAGCACTCCTTTGTTGCCAACTCGCCAACCTCATTGTTGGCAGGTTAGGGCGGATTATAGCACACTGGCCCCTGCGGGTGAAGGGCCTCTCTGCCACCAGTGCCCCATACAACAGACACCCCCGCCGCCGCCGGCTAGCGCAGCGTGTAGATCGTCACCTCGCCGTCGCCGAAGCTGGTCGCCGCGCCGAGCTGCGCGAACTTCGCCAGGCTCTCGGGGGCGTAGTCGCGGCGCTCCAGGCCGCCCACGTACACGTAGCGCACGCCATACTTCGCCAGCAGGTCGCGGGCCTGCGCAGCGTCGGTGGTGCTGTAGATCTGGTAGACATCGTCGCAGCGCGGCTGGAGCTGCGCTGCGACGGCCGGGTCGCCGCCGCGCCACTGCTGCTCGTGGCCCATCCAGCCGAGGACGGTGGGCAGACCGCTGGCCGCCGACACGCCGGCGAACCCGTCGCCGTTATATGATCCGCCGCAGCGGGGCGGCGCCGCGCCATCGGCGATATCCTTCGCGTTATCGATCTGGGCGGCCTCCAGGATCACGCTGCCGGCGGGGGCGCTCGTGCGCAGCCAGGCGACCGCCGCCCTCCCGCCATCGGTGATCTCGCGCGGGGTGGGCGCCCCTAGGCCGACCAGCTCGCCGCGCCCGAGGTCGCGCAGGGCCAGGGCGGGGTAGACCCCGGCCCCGGCCAGCAGCAGGGCGAAGATCGCGGCCGCGCCCGCGCCGACCGCCCGGCGCATGCCGCCCGTGCGCGCCAGGATGTGCCAGAGCGCGAAGGGCGCCAGTGTGCCCCAGAGCAGCCAGACCTGGTAGTAGAACTTGAAGATCGTGTTCATGCGCGCCGACCAGCCCTCAAACACGTCACGGATGTAGATCACCTCGGTGCCAAAGACGATCGCGCAGCCCAGGGCCACCACCAGCAGCGCGAAGCTCTCGGCGGGCCGGTCGCCCAGACGCAGGGCGAGCGTGAAGGCTAGGACGCCCAGCCCCACCAGGGCCAGCAGCGGGAAGCCGACCAGCAGGCCGGCGATCAGCAGTGCGAGGGGGGCGATGTTGAATGTTGAATGTTGAATGTTGAATGTTGAGTGCTGCACCAGGTATACAAATGCCGTGAGGGGCACAATGAAGAGGCCGAAGATGATCAGGAAGGCCTGGAGGCCGCTGCGCGAGGCCGGGTAGACCCCGATGATACTGGTGAGCTTGCCAAGGATCGGCAGGTTGATCAGCGGCTCGGCCCCGCCCACGAGCGAGTGGAAGGTTAGGGAGAAGGGCAGGAAGAGCAGGAAGCAAGCCAGGGCCACCAGGCCGAGCTGCCGGGCATAGGCCAGCCAGTCCAGCCTCCCGTCGTCGGCCAGGCGGCGCTGGCGGATCAGCCCGGCGCCCGCGTAGAGCAGCAGGTAGGTGGGCAGGTCCCAGCTGTTGATCGCGTAGAGGCCGCCTAGGATCACCCCGGTCACGGCCAGCTCGGCCCAGCCGGCCGGCCCGCCGGCCAGGTCGGGGGCGGCGGCGCGAGACAGGGCGGCCAGGGCCAGGGCCAGGGCCAGCAGCGCGAAGGGCAGCGACATCACGTGGGGGTGCATGTCGCCCAGGCGGAAGCTGAAGAGCGGGAACTCGGTGATGGTGTAGCGGCGCTCCTGGCGCGGCGGCTGGCCCTCGGCGCGCACGGTGTACTCGTCCCAGAGCGAGCGCGAGGGCCACCACCAGTTGAAGGCCCCGGGCGCGGCCATATTCTGGCGCTCCCACGTGCGCAGCTCGCCGAAGTCGCTGGTGCTGGCCGGGTAGGGCAGCGCAATGCTGCGCGCCCCGCCGAGGGCCTGGCCGGCCGAGGAGGCCAGCTGCCGGCCATCCAGGGCAACCGCCTGGTCATCTCCGAGCAGCACCTGGATCGCCCCGGACTGGTTGCCGGCCACCAGCACCAGCACCGCGCCGAGGAGCGGGAACAGGGAACGGGCAACAGGCAATAGGGAGCGCGGGCGCGGCTGTCCCCTGTCCCCTGTCCCCTGTCCCCTGTTCGCCAGAGCGATCAGGTTCGCCACCACCCCCGCCACGCCCAGCGCCGTCAGCGCGAAGATCAGGGCCAGGGAGAGGTTGTAGGCCACGCTGGGCGCCAGCCCGCTCAGCTGGGCCACGCCGGCCATGAGCAGATAGCCGAAGTAGTAGTAGTTGATGCTGTAGCCGGAGAGCCAGGGGTCGCTCGGCGGGAAGGTCGGGCTGCGCTGGATGGCGTTGAAGAGGGCGAAGTCCATGGGCCGCTCGGTGCCCCAGGGCGTCGGGTCGTGGGCGCGCATCCAGACGCAGGCAAGCAGCGCGGCCAGGAAGATCAGTTCGTAGCCGAGGGCGGTGGGCCAGGGCGGCAGGAGCGGTCGCCGGGGCGCGGGAGTACCGCGCCAGGCCACCAGGCCAAGCCCGCCCGTCGCTAGGGCACTGATCACCAGCAATGGCACGCTCAACCCGCCCAGGCCAAGCATCGCCATAAGCCATGCCAGGTAGCCGGTAAGCAGCAGGCCCAGGGCTTTGGCGAAAGGGTAGCCGCCATCGGGCAGGCTGCCAAAGACGAGGCTGGCTAGGGACAAACCGACCAGCCCAAGCACCTGGGCGATCAGCCACCAGATAAGAATCTGAGATGCCATTGTCTATGCCTCTCGGCGGAAACGCCCTCACCCTCCCCAGCCCTCCCTCTCCCACACGGGGAGAGGGAGGGAGTTGAACTCCCCTCTCCCCGTGTGGGAGAGGGGCCGGGGGTGAGGGGCGGAAGATTCTTTATGGCGCAAGATCTTTCAGGATCTTGGCAGCGTCAGCCGCCCAGGGGCCATTGGGCGCAAGCCGCAGGTATTGCTGAAGTTCAGCCGTGGCCCGCTCGCGTTCGCTGCGCTGCACGAAGAGTCGGCCCAGATTGTAGTATGTGTCGGGCATAACCGGGTTCGCGGCCAGAGCTTGATCGAGGGCGATTTCGGCTTTATCCAATCGGTTCCAGGTGAGCAGGGCGACACCGAGTTTGTTCCAGTTCCCGGCAGTTGGATCGGCCTTCACCGCATCCATATATGCCTGCTCGGCCTCGTCAAAGCGTCCGGCATCCGCGAGAGTATCGCCGAGCAGGTGGTGCAGCCCAATATCGCCGGGGTTCGCCCGTGCAGCCGGAGTCAGGACGCGGATGGCGTCGTCGAGGCGACCCATCGCCCGGTAGCGGTCGGCGAGGCCGAAGGCGTTGGGCGCGTTGGTTGGGTGGTTCGCTACCGCCTGCTCAAGTGGCTGGAGATCAGCGGTGATGGCGCCGGGCGGTAGGTTGGGATGTGCCGGATCGGTCGGCGGGCGCGCTGGCTGGGAGATTGCGTAGCTCTGAGGCACGCCGTGTACCTGGTAGATCTGCACCTGATGCTGATCGTAGACCCGGCTCAGATAGTTAGCTTCCAAGGCGGTGAACTTGGCTAGACCCTCAGCCGGATAGAAGGCGTGTTCTACTCCACCCACGTAGATGTAGTTTACCTGATACTTTGCCAGGAAGTGTAATGCCGTGTCTATGTCGGATGAGGTGTAGAAGTTGGCGAGATCAGAGTCGCGCACCCCGGTCATAGTGGGGTCGCGCTGCTCGTTCTCGTGCAGGGCGCTGATCACCGTGGGCAGGCCGGTATTTGCGGCGATGCGGATGCCGTAGGCCCGGTAGAACCACAGGTCGGACTGGACAACAATCGGGGTGCCGCTGATCTCGCGGTTCAGCCAGGTGATCGCCGCCGCGTCACCGCGCAGATCTACCGTCACCTGCTCGACTCCCGGCTGACATCCGCCGTAGGACGCACAATCGTAGTCGAAGCTGGTCTGTCCCATAAACGCCAGACCATCCAGGGTTGGCCCGGTTTGCACATCGAAGCGGTTCGCCAGCCGCGAAGGCGTGGCGATCAGGGGGTAGGCGGCGGCCAGTA
>JBAXES010000180.1:0-7484 GCA_037140315.1 Chloroflexales bacterium | reverse complement strand
GCCACCTGGCCCATGCGGTAGGTGTACAGGTAGTCGTGGACGGCGCGGGCCACGGCACCGTCGCGGGCGCCGTCCTTCAGCAGCGAGATCGCCCGCGTGGCCAGCAGGTTGCTCAGGGTCTTCGCGCCGCGCCCGGTGCCCTGGCCGTCCACCAGCACGAACGAGAAGCCGCCGCCGGGCCGCTCGATCGTCTCCAGAGTGTCACCGCTCTCGCCGCCGCCGTGGTGGGCCACCTTCGCAACTGCAACTTGAATGTCTAGCATGGCTCACATCGCGCCTAGGGGCGCGACCCTCTGCTCGGACGTCGTGGTATCAGTATGACATAAGCATACCACAACTGGAGAGGCGCAGGCGTCAGGGCCGCGCCCGCTGGTTCCGCCCCCGTGTTAGACTGAGGCATCCGCGATTGAGATGTGCCAAGAAAGCAAGCAGGTGAGAGAACCGCCTATGAGAACGCTAATCAGGCGCTGGCTTGCGCCGCCCGTCTTCCAGGGCGACGAGGAGAAGACCCGCCTCGCTACTATGCTCAACGCGAGCATCAGCACGACGGCAATCTATCTGATGCTGCTCACCCTCGGCAATACGCTTGGCGGAAAGACCCCCGCCGACGTCATTCTCATGGACGTCGGCGGCATTTTTATTCACGTTCCAGACCACGCGCAAGGCGCTGGGCCGCGCAGAGTGGAGCGGCTTGAGGCGGAGCTGCGCGAGCAGGCCCTGCGCGATCCGCTGACCGGGCTGTACAACCGGCGCTACCTGAGCGAGACGCTGGCCCGCGAGATTGCGCGGGCCGGGCGCGAGGGCGACAGCCTGAGCCTGATCGTGTCCGATATCGACCACTTCAAGCCGATCAACGACACCTACGGGCACCAGGCCGGCGACGCGTTTCTGATCGAGGTCGCGCAGCTGATGCGCCACTGCGCGCGCGAGTCGGACGTGGTCTGCCGCTATGGCGGCGAGGAGTTCCTGCTGGTGCTGCCGGGGGCGACGCTGGTCGCCGCAGCCGAGCGCGCCGAAGAGATCCGGCGGCGGTGCGCCGAGCTGACCCTGCGCTACGAGGGAAAGGATCTCACCATAACCATGTCCTTTGGCGTGGCGACCTTCCCCGATCACGGGCAGGCGGTCGAGGCGATCCTTATCAAGGCCGACAAAACGCTCTATATGTCCAAACACGCCGGGCGGAACCGGGTGACGGCGTGGAGTGAGCGCCCTGCCCGCCCGCCGAGAGCGGGTATAATGCGAGCCATGACAGCGGGGTCAACTGAGGAGACTGAATCATGGCAGCGAAGACCTACAAGAACTTCATCGGCGGCGAGTTTGTCGCCAGCAGCACGGGGAAGACCTTCGAGCGGCGCAACCCCGCCGACACCCGCGAGATCGTGGGCGTCTTCCAGGATAGCGGAGCGGAGGATGTGAACGCCGCAGTGGCGGCGGCGAAGGCCGCCTTCCCGGCATGGAGCAACGTGCCCGCGCCGCGGCGCGGCGAGATCCTGCTCAGGGCCGCCGAGATCATCCAGTCGCGCAAGGAGCGCTACAGCCAGGACCTGACCCGCGAGATGGGCAAGCCGCTGTTCGAGGCCGGCGGCGACATCGTCGAGGCGATCGGCATGGCCCAGTACGCGGGCAGCGAGGGCCGGCGCATGCACGGCGTCACCACGCCCTCGGAGCTGCCCAACAAGTTCCAGATGAGCATCCGCCAGCCGATCGGCGTGGTCGGCCTGATCACCCCGTGGAACTTCCCGATGGCGATCGCCTCGTGGAAGATGCTGCCGGCCCTGGTCTGCGGCAACACGGTGGTGATCAAGCCCGGCGAGGACGCCTCGATCAGCACCTACAACCTGGTGGAGTGCCTGGTGGAGGCCGGGCTGCCGCCCGGCGTGGTCAACATCGTCACCGGCTACGGCCCCGGCGCCGGCCAGCCCCTGGTCGAGCACCCCGACGTGCCGGTGATCTCGTTCACCGGCAGCACCGACACCGGCCGCCTGGTCTACGAGCTGGGCGCCCGCCAGATCAAGCGGGTGAGCCTGGAGATGGGCGGCAAGAACCCGCTGATCGTCATGCCCGACGCCGACATCGACCTAGTGATGCAGGGCGTGGTCTGGGCGGCCTTCGGCACTACCGGCCAGCGCTGCACCGCCACCAGCAGGCTGATCGTGCATAAAGATGTGGCCGGGCCGCTGATCGAGCGCATCGTCGAGCGGGCGAAGAGCCTGCGCGTCGGCAACGGCCTCGACGCCGACACCGAGATGGGGCCGCTGGTGAACGAGAAGCAGATGAAGCGGGTGCTGAGCTACATCGAGCTAGGACAGCAGGAGGGTGCGACGATGCGCTGCGGCGGCGGGCGGCTGAGCACGGGAGTCCACGCCAACGGCCACTTCGTGCAGCCCACCGTCTTCACCGGCGTGAAGCCGACCATGCGTATCGCCCGCGAGGAGATCTTCGGGCCGGTGCTGAGCGTGATCGAGGTGGGCAGCCTGGACGAGGCCGTGGCCGTGGCCAACGACGTGGCCTACGGGCTGTCGGCGTCGATCTACACCCGCGACATCAACGCGGCCTTCCGGGCCATGCTGGCCCTCCAGTCGGGCATCGTCTATATCAACGCGCCCACCATCGGCGCCGAGATCCACCTGCCGTTCGGCGGCGTGAAGGCCACCGGCAACGGCCACCGCGAGGCCGGGCCGACGATGATGGACATATTCAGCGAGTGGAAGAGTGTCTACATCGACTACAGCGGCAGCCTGCAGCGCGCGCAGATCGACAATGTAGAGTAGGGGGCGCAGCAGTAACAGAAGCGGGGCGGCGCATAGCGCCGCCCCGCTTTTGCTGCTGCTGCGCCCTTACGCGGACAGTGCGTTCGATCCGTTGAGCGCGGGCTGGCCAGTGCCCTGGCCATTGTTCTGGCGGGTCATATCAATAGTGAGCGGCTTGACCCGGCTGAGCAGCTCGGCGAGCGGCTCGCCCTCGACCGTCTCGAACTCCAGCAGGGCGTTGGCCATATCGTCCACCACCGCGCGGTTGTTGATCAGGATCTGCAGGGCGTTCTCGTAGGCCTCGGCGGCGAAGCGCTTCACCTCGACGTCGATCTGGCGGGCGACCTCGTCGCCGTAGTTGCGCTGCTCGCTGATCTCGCGGCCCAGGAAGATCAGCTCCTCCTTCTCGCCAAAGACGATCGGGCCGAGGTTGGTGCTCATGCCATAGCGCGTGACCATCGAGCGGGCGGTGCGGGTGACGCTGATCAGGTCGCCCGAAGCGCCGGTGGTAACCTCTTCGGGGCCGAAGACGATCTCCTCGGCGGCGCGCCCGCCCAGGGCCACGGTCATATCGGCCTTGAAGTAGGCGATGCTCTGCAGGCCGAGGTTGTCCTCGTCGGGCAGGAACAGGTTGTAGCCGCCGGCCCGACCGCGCGGGATGATCGTGACCTTCTGGAGCTTGTTGGCCCGCGGCATGGCCCCGGCGACGATGGCGTGCCCGGCCTCGTGGTAAGCCACCACGAGCTTCTTGCGGTCGCTCATCACCCGGGAGCGGCGCTCGGGGCCGCCGAGGGCCACGCGCTCGATCGAGTCCTGCAGCTCAGACATGCCGATCTTCTTCTTCGAGCGACGGGCGGCGAGGATGGCCGCCTCGTTCACGGCATTCATCAGGTCGGCGCCGGAGAAGCCGGGGGTCAGGCGGGCGATCACTTCCAGGTTGACATCATCGGAGAGCGGCTTGCCCTTGACGTGGACCTTGAGGATATCGATGCGCCCGCGGACATCGGGCGCGTCGAGGACGACCTGGCGGTCGAAGCGGCCGGGCCGGATGAGGGCCGGGTCGAGCACATCGGGGCGGTTGGTGGCGGCGACGACTATCACGTTCGTGTTGGTGTCGAAGCCGTCCATCTCGACAAGGATCTGGTTCAGGGTCTGCTCGCGCTCATCGTGGGAGCCGCCGAGTCCGGCGCCGCGCTGGCGACCGACGGCGTCGATCTCATCGATGAAGATGATACAGGGCGCGTTGCGCTTGGCCTGGTCGAACAGGTCGCGCACGCGGGAGGCGCCCACGCCGACGAACATTTCGACGAACTCCGAGCCGGAGATACTGAAGAAGGGCACGCCCGCCTCGCCGGCGACGGCGCGCGAGAGCAGCGTCTTGCCAGTCCCGGGAGGGCCGACCATCAGCACGCCGCGCGGGATGCGCGCGCCGAGGGCGGCGAACTTATCGGGGAACTTCAGGAACTCGACCACCTCGGTCAGATCCTGCTTTGCCTCCTCCTGGCCGGCCACGTCGGCGAAGGTGATCGTCGGCTTATCGCCGGCGAACATGCGCGCGCGGCTCTTGCCGAAGGAGAGGGCCTGGTTGTTGCTGCCCTGGGCCTGGCGCATGAAGAAGACAAAGAAGCCGATCAGCAGGATGGTCGGCAGCAGGATGGTGAAGATGCTCAGCAGCCCGCCCCAGGCCGGCGCTGGCTTCACCGTCACAAACAGAGTCTGCTTGCCGCTCTCATCAGACAGGGACACGCCGTAGTTGGCCAGCAGCGTCATGATGCTGTCGCTCGACTCAAGGCGCGAGCGGAACGTCGAGTTGTCATTATAGGTGACGATGATCTGCTCATCGCCCGCCTGCGCCTCGATGTCCTTAATCCGGCCAGCCTTGGCCGCGGCGATCACCTCGGCGATGCCCTTTTCACTGCTCTGGCTCGATGTCTGGCCAAAGTACTGAAAAAACAGCGCCAATGCCGCAACCAGGATGATCAAATAGACAAAGCTATTTTTCAGCCAGCGATTATCGCCCATATGCCCGATCCGCCTCTCTCAGGGGGCCACAGCCCCGTAACCCTGCATCCGATAGCATCACACAGCCACAATCTGATAACGTGTGCATTATATCACCTGGGATCTGGCCATTCAAGGGAACCAGATCACACCCGGAGTGTAATCTAGCTTACGTAGCGCAGGGCAGGTCGCGCCCGCCCTGCGCTACGTAAGCGGGCTAGCTGTCTGGGGCAGAAGAACAACGCCTCAGGTCGCAGTATCAGCTAGACAAGGTTTCAGATGCCAGGTTTCAGGTTTCAGGTCGAGCGCATCAGAATGCTACAGGTTGGCCTGAACTGTAAAGCATGTACGAACCTTGTCCTACGGCAGGTCAGAAAAGGAAGAAGAAGGCGGCGGCGACGAGGGCGATCAGCAGGAGCACGCTGGCGAGGGCGGCAAGGGCGATGCGCTCAGGGTTGAGCAGCGACCAGTCGCCGACCAGCTCGTTATCGAGGCCGACGAAGTAGATCCGCTGGGGCTTCTCATCGAGCAGAAAGTCCATCTCGGTGATGGTGGCGCCCTGGATCTTCAGCTCGGCGGCGGACAGCCGGGTATCCTCGCCGGCCTCGGCGATCGAGGCGCGCAGCAGCTCGGCCAGGGGGGCCACACTATGCCAGCGACCCTCGTAGGGCGTGATCTGCCCGCTAAAGACCGGCTCAAGCCGCTTCTTGATCGCCAGCTGGGGCAGATCTTCGATATCATCGGTGTTATGCCACGCCTTGGCCCGACGAGCGTAGGTGAAGACCTGCTCCTCGACAATGTTTCCGGTGCCGTCGCATGCCACACACTTGCGCTTGCCGTAGCCGTGGCACGCCGAGCACTTCACCGTCAGCGTCTCGTTCGTGACCGTATTATCGGGGTTGCTGACCTTGCGCACCTTCTCGATCGTGCCCCTGCCCTGGCACTCCTTGCAGGGGATGCTGCTGGCGCCGCTGCAGGTTTGGCAGGTGAGGATGCGGGTCGAGTTAGGCAGGGCGAGATCCTGGGGCTTCACAGCCGCGAAGGGGCCGGTTGCGGGCACATCGACACTCCAGACATCGGGGATGAGCTGGGCAGAGCTACGGTCGTCGGGCCTCTGCGGACGGGTGCGGCTCTGGGGGGCGCTGCGGGTCTCGTAGAGGGTGCTCAGCTCGTAGAAGTAGATGTTATAGCTGACGATCTGCTCGGGCTGGATCAGCTGGCCGAGCGCGCGCCGACGGAAGTATCCGTCGCGGCTCCAGCGGCTGAGCAGGCGGCGGATGACATCGCGGCGGTGCAGATCGTCGGCGCGCTTGCGCGAGCGGGCCAGGAACTCCTTGAACGTCTCGTCGAGCTGGCTGCCGAGTGCCGTCTCCAGGGGATTCTCTAACCACTCGGCGCTCGCCTCCCAGCGCGACTCCTCCATATCGTCGGTGACTAGGTCGATCTGGCCGCGCAGCGACTGGCGCAGCGCGGCGGCGGCGGCGGAAGCCGTAGGGTAGCGGGCACCGGGCTGAGGGGCGAGCATGCGGCGTAGCACCCGGTCGACCGGGGCGAGGCTAGGGTCGCGCGTGGCGAGGCTGGGCAGCTCGCTGCCAGGCACAGGCGGCACCTCGCCGCTGAGCATATGGAAGGCCACGGCCCCAAGGCTGTAGACATCGAGGGCGGCGCCGGCCTCACCCTGGGCGAGGCGCTGCTCGGGGGCCGAGTAGGGAGTCAGGTAGTCGGCCTCGTCGATGTTACTCAGGTCGGGAGTGTCGGGGCTCGCCGCCAAGCTCAGGTTAGCGATGTAGGCCGCGCCCTGCGGGCTGATCAGGATATTGGCCGGCTGCACGTCTCGGTGGAAGACCTGCTCGCCGTGGAGGTAATCGAGGGCGGCGGCGAGCTGGGAGATCACGCGCACAGTGAGCATGGCATCCTGCGGGCCATCGGCGAGGGCGGCGCTCAGGGGGCGCGCATCGATCTGCGGCGTCACCAGGTAGTCGCCATACGTGTCGTCGTGGCCGGCATCGATCACCGGGAGCAAGCTCGGGTGCGCGAGCCGCGCGGCAAGGCGCCCGGCGAGCTGGAAGCGGCTGGCCGAGATCCAATCGTGGCGGCGCAAGATATGCACATGCACGGGGCGGTCCAGGGTGAGGTGGCTAGCCCGGTAGACGGTCGCCAGCTCCTCCTGGCCCACGCGCTCGTGGAGGCGGTAGTTGCGCAGCTCGTAGGTGCCATCGCCGGCAGGCTTGCGCTCGGGGGGTGCGGTGGCTCGCGGTGTGCTCATAGTGGATAAAGTATACACCCTGATTGAGATATCGGCAGGCCGGAGAAGATCGGCTCCAGGGCAGATGCAACGCCCCAGGGACGTTGCATCTGCCCTGAGGTCGCCTCGATGTGGTGGTGGAAGGACGATCACCGGCGGTGATCAAATCGCGCGCCAGCAGGCGACCCGCCGACGCTACAATAAGTGGACATTTCGCGCCACGCCTGCTCCCTGCATACCGTCTATCCTGCCACTCTTTAAGTCTAGACGGGAGGCGTTCGATGTTTCCACGCATCCGCTCACTGGCCCTGATCGCTGCCCTCATGCTGGTTGGCTGCAGCACGCCCGGCCCCGCCGCGAGCAGTAGCCCCACGCCTCAGGTCACGCCTGCCCCCTCCGCCACCACCGGCCCGCCCGCTCCCTCCGCCTTCTCAGAGCGCGGGCGTATCACCGCGCCCGCCGACGGATCGGCCCACGCCGACAGCGCC
>JBAXES010000179.1:0-7492 GCA_037140315.1 Chloroflexales bacterium | reverse complement strand
CCGCATCCTGATGCAGTGCAATTGCCTGAGCTGTAACGTACGCTGAAACCTTGTCTAGACACTTATGCGCGAGTCGCTGACGCACCTCCAACGTAGCATCGTGGAAGCCCCGCTTCAGGGCGAGATCGTGGTGGGCGGCGTCGCGGGCAGCGGCAAGACGACCGCCGCCATCTATCGGGCCGCCTACCTGTGCGATCACACCCCGCGACACGCCAGAGAGTCGACGGTCCTGTTCCTCTGCTTCAATCGCACCCTCGAGTCCGCAATCCAGCAGCGTGTCGCCACCTTCCCCCCACGGGTCTACTCGCGCATCAGCGTGCGCACAGTGCATAGCTGGTGCTGGCCCTATGTTCAGCGCCAGCTGCCGGGCTTCACCGTACTAGAGGGCGACCGCGAGCAGCTCGGCATACTGCGCGAGGCCATCCAGGCCACGCGCTATATCTACGGCAACATCGAGGTCTTCGAGCGCAACACGCAACTCTTCCTGGATGAGCTGCGCCTGATCAAGGGCTGCGGCCTGCACGACCTCGACGAGTACCTCTGCCAGCGCATCGCGCGCACTGGCGATCTGAGTCCTGAAGACTACACCGCCATCTATGCGGTGGCCCAGCAGTACGACCGGCTGCTCCGCGAGCGATGTAAGCTCGACTATGATGATTATGCGCTGCTCGCACTGGCGGCCATCCAGAGCACGCGCACTATGTCTCGCTGCGACCATGTGATCGTCGATGAGGCGCAGGATCTCAGCGACCGCCAGATCGCCCTCGCCCGCAGCATTGCCCGTCAGAGCCTCTTGCTTATCGCCGACCAGGCCCAGATGATCTACCGCGTCACCAGGCTACCTGACAGCCTACCCGCACCTGAACACTATGATGTCGTGCTCAGCGAGAGCCTGCGCACGACCGCCGCCATTTTCGCCCACGCCCGCCGCCTCCTCCCCGAAGGCGACCAGAGCGTGCTCCCTGAGCGAGACGGCCCCCCGCCGGTGTACCTGTCGTTCCGCTGGAGCGATGAAGAGGCGGTAGCGGTGACCAAGCTCGTCAGCCAGCTGCTCGCCGATGGGGTAGGGGCAGAGGCCATTGGCGTACTGGCGCGCCGTCGCGACATGCTCGATCCAGTTGCGACCGCGCTCCACGCACTGGGGATCGCTGCGGTGGTTGAGCATGGCGACACACAAGCGCCCGGCGTGCGCCTGACCACCATCCACGCGGCCAAGGGCCGCGAGTTCGACGCCGTGATTCTGATCGGGCTGGTTGAGGGCGTCCTCCCCAGCATCAGGCCCGAGATGGATCGCGTCGCCGTGAGCCAGGAGCTCGCTATGGCCCGACGCCAGCTCTATGTGGCAATGACTCGCGCCCGGTGCCAGCTCTGGCTCACCAGCAGCGAGGGCCGCCCGTCGCGCCTGCTTGATGAGATCGGGTTGATCGAGCGCGCCCCGGTGCGGCCATGAGCACGCTTCAGGCCGGCACGCTCCTCGCCGGGCGCTATCGAGTCGGTCGTGTGCTTGGCCAAGGCGGCTTTGGCGCGGTCTATTACGGCGAGGATCTGGTCGCCGAGCGACCGTGTGCCATTAAAGTCCTGCTCCTCCTTGACGCCGACACAGCCCAGCAGTTTCGCGTCGAGGCGGACCTGCTGCGGCAGATCAAGAGTCCGAACATCCCACGGGTCTTCGATGTGCTGCCTCCGGAGCACGGCGCGGGCCAGTCGATCGTGATGGAGTATATCGAGGGGATCGGCCTAGACCAGCTTCTGCTGCGCCAGGGCGGACGTCTGCGCGAGCGCAGCGCACTGCAGATCAGCATGCCGATCCTGCAAGCCCTGATCTCATTGCACAGCCAGCAGCTCACGATCATCCACCGCGACATCAAGCCCCAGAACATCAAGGTCGATTCGCTCAACAACATCTGGTTGCTCGACCTCGGCATCGCCAAGCGGCTCGGCAGCCCGACCGCCCGCGGGGCCCTGGCTGCAACTGAGGCGTACTCACCGCCAGAGCAGCTTCAGCGCAGGACGACAGACCAGCGCAGCGACCTGTTCGCCCTGGGGGCAACCCTCTACCACCTGGTCACCGGCAGGTGCCCCGAGTCCGCCCTCGCCCGGCTTGCCGGCGTCGACCTGACGCCGCCAGATGTCGCCTGCCCCGGGCTGAGCCGTCGCTGTGCAGACCTCATCCTGCGCGCCACCGAGCTCGATCCGGCCCAGCGTTTTTCCAGCGCGACGGAGATGTACCGAGCGGTAGAGGCGCTGATAGACCCGAGCCTGGCGCTGCGCACGCGCACGACCGCTGCGCTGAGCAAGGTTATCAGCGGTGGCCAGAGCACGATCAAGGCGACGCGTGAGCTGCCGCCACAGCAGCCCGTACACAGCACCGTCAACCCACCGCTGCCATCCGTGATAGAGCAGGCAGTTGCCGCAACCTACGGCAAGCCAATGCAGCTCTACCGCCACCAGGCCGAGAGCGTCGAGCGCGCCCGCAAACGGCGCGATATCGTCGTGGTCACCGGCACGGCCAGCGGTAAGTCGATGTGCTTCAACCTGCCCGTGCTCGAGCGCTGCCTCCAGGATCCACGGGCCAGCGCGCTGTATCTCTTCCCGATCAAGGCCCTGATCAACGACCAGGCCACCACGCTCCAGAACCTCACCGGGCGGATCCTGGCAGCAGGCGGGCCAGCGGTAAGCGTTGGACGTCTGCACGGCGACCTCGACCAGAATGAGCGCCAAGCATTGCGCGCGAACCCGCCGCGGATTGCCCTCTCAAACCCTGACTTTGTCCACTGGATGCTCGCCAATCACCCTGACTGGCGGCGCTTCTTCTCCCGGCTGCAGTTCATCGTCCTCGACGAGGTTCACGTCTACCGCGGGCTGTTCGGATCCCACGTGGCCATGCTGCTGCGGCGGCTACTACGTATCTGCAAGCACTATGGAGCCGAGCCGCAGTTCATCTGCTGTTCGGCGACCATCGCCAACCCGGTTGATCTGATCCAGAAGCTGACCGGACGTGCTGCGCCGCAGCTGATCGACCGCGACGGGGCCGCTCGGGTGCGCCGCTACGTTCACTTCTGGGAGCCGCTGCAGGTCGGCGCGGCAGAGCGACGATCGGTTGGCAATGACGTGATTGGGATCACCGCGCGGGCCGTCGAGGCGAACCGCCAGGTGATCACCTTTGCCAGGGCGCGCCAGGAGGTCGAGCAGCTGCTGGCCCGCACGCGGGCGATGGCGAAGAAGAAGGGCCGCGACCCGCAGCGCTACGGGGCCTACCGCGGGGGCTACAGCCGCGAGATCCGCGAGAAGATCGAGGGGGCGCTGCGGTCTGGCGCGCTCCGCGCCGTCTACACGACAAGTGCGCTGGAGATGGGCATCGACATCGGCGGCATGCAGCTGGCGGTGCTGACGGGCTACCCCGGCAGCCGGATGTCGTTCTGGCAGCAGGCCGGTCGCGCCGGGCGCCAGCAGGAGGAGGCCCACATCGTCCTGGTTGGCGCGCCCAACCCCATGGACGCCCACTTCCTTACGAATCCCGACGACCTGATCTACGGCCCGGCCGAGGATGCTATCGTCGATCTCGATAACCCCTACGTGAACGAGGGGCATCTCTCCTGCATGGCCCGCGAGTGGCCGATCAGCGCAGGTGACGTCTCCAGCCTGCCGCCTGAGACACAGCAGAGCTTTCATCGCCTCGTGCAGGATGGCCTCCTCGTGGCGCAGCCCGGCCTGGCGGGCGCCGACGAGTACAGCTACAACCGCTCGGATCTCCCGCACCGCAAGGTCAACCTGCGCGGGGTCGGCAATGACCAGTACAGCGTCATCGACCCGCAGCAGCCAGAGCCGCTGGGCACACTGAGCGGCCAGCAGCTTTATCGGGAGGCCCACGAGGGCGCGCTGTATTTCTCACAGGGCGTCGACTATCGGGTTCGCGAGGTGGATCTTATCGGCAAAAAGATCATCATCGGCCCGGAGCCGCATCCCATCTCGCCGATCACCAGAGAGCCTGCGGCGAGCCGCTTCACACGGGCGAAGATCGGGGTCTCGTGGCAGCCCTCACCGGCCCTGCGCACAACACCCATTGGCACAGCGGCGGTGAAGGCCCACTGCCACTTCGGCACACTGCGTGTGGACGAGTATGTGACCGGGTATGGCGAGTACTACCTCCACAACCTGCAAAAGCTGAAGCAGTATGACTTCCCACAGCCGCTGACGCTTGGGCCGCTTCAGACCAAGGGGCTCTGGCTGGATATCACACCTGAGGTGCAGCAGGCGGTCTTCTACACCACCGGGATCGCGATCGACGAACGTCAGTGCGACCAGCTCAAGGCTGCGGTCCACGGGCTTGAGCATCTGCTGGTCAGCCTCATCCCAACCATCGCCCTCTGTGACCGGCGCGATCTGGGGAGCCTCTACGAGAGCGCCTTTGGAGGCGCGCAGTCGGTGAGCCGGATCGTGATCTACGACCTGGTTCCCGGCGGCATCGGGCTAGCCGAGCGGGCCTCGCGGAGCATCGAGCAGCTCCTAAAACTCGCCTACCACGTCGTCACCACCTGTGCGTGCACAGACGGCTGCCCGTACTGCATCCAGTCGGGCTGGTGCTTCGAGGAGAACCACTGCCTGAGTAAGCAGGCGACCATCGTATTGCTGGCCCAGCTGGTCGGGTAGGGTTGCGCCGCCAGAGCGCATGGCCTCAAGATCGTGAACCGGGTCTAGGCACGATGCCTTGCGGCATGTCGCCTGGGCGTCACAGAGCCACTCCTGTGCCGCTGAGCGCACGTCGAACATGTCGAATCGCCGTGCGCAGGGTCCCGGCCATAAAGGCTGGGATATCGACGGTGGCCATCAGGGCGAGATCCTCCATCAGCGTGCTCTCCTCGTCGAGAAAGCGCAGCACGCGCTGCGGGCTGTTCCGGCGGAACAGCTGCGGAAAGAAGTCGTTCGTGCGCCCGCCGCCTGTGCTCAGAACGTCCAGCAGCACGCTATCCATAAGTGCGTGCCGCCGCACGCCGCGCTCCACGAAGAAGGGCTGCCCCGTTGCCCGCAGCTGCGCGGCGATGCGGCGCGACTGCCGCTGGATACGCTGGAAGGTGTATCCCGTCGATGCCTTCGTCATCCCGCCGGCGGTGCCGATGGCCATCACATGCGGGCTGGGGCGCTGTGGGAAGGGGGCGTCCGTCATCGGGATGACCCCGTACTCGACGTGCTGGATCGCGTAGCTCGTCACCCCCAGCTGCTCGCGGATGTAGCGCCGGAGGCCAGCGGCATAGACCTCCTGCGGCAGCACGGCGGGAGAGAAGAAGGTGTCCTCGATCATTGCGGTGTGCGCGTCATAGGGCAGCACGTAGATGAAGTGTACACCGTGGCCTTGCTCGACCCGAAAGTCCATAAATGTGGCCGTCTGCGGGTCGAACACGGGGGCGGGCGTGGTGATCACCCAGCCCTTAAAGTGCTGGAGCCAGGCGATAGAGCCCGGCCGGGCCGCTGGCGGCGGGGGGATGCTGGTGAAGGCCCAATCGCCGGTGATAACCTGCCCGTCGACTCGCACCGCGACCCCATCGGCGCGGTCTTCGATCGCCTCGACCCGCCCCAGCAGGCGCGTGATCGCTGGCTGCGCATCCAGCCAGCGCCCCATGAGGCGGTAGAAGTCGCTGCCCTGGATCAGCTTGTAGCGGTACGGTGCGATGGCGAGGTGCTGGGATCTGCGGTCGCTGTGAACCCACAGCTGGTCCCACGTGTGCGACACGGCGGCCTCGAAGGGGCCGCTGCCGACCTCCCAGAAACACCAGGTGCGATCATTCTGCTCCTTCCGCACCTGGTCGATGAGGAGCACGCGGCGACGATCGAGCAGTCCGGCCTGCCCAAGGTGATACGCGAGGCTGAGGCCAGCGGCCCCCCCGCCGGTGATGATATAGTCGAAGGTATGCATTGTTTGCGGTATTGGGTATGTTCGATGAATAGGTCAGCCTGAGTTATACTATACTCCACAACAAGCGGAACCGTACGTCGGGACTCTTTGGCACATTCTCGCGTCTCTCCCGCACAGCTCCAGAGAGGTAGGTTGGTTTATGGACTCGCATTCCCGTATGGGCGACGACCCATTCGCGCTGCCAGCGGTAGACGGCCCAAGCGCGCAGGCCTCTCCGACGTCCGTGACCCACGAACGCACGCTCCAGGAGATCTGCGCCCATACGCCGATCCTGATCAGCGTCGCCGCGATCCACACCGACGACCTGACGCTGGTCACGCTGAACCCTACCTTCGCCCACCTCTTTGGCGCGACCCCGGCAGACCTCCAGGGGCAAACGCTGCGTGATCTGGCGGTCGACCGCGACAACGTGGAAAATCTCCTCGCCCATGCCTGGCAGGCCTGGGATACCGGCGCGCCAGTCCAAGCAGAGATCGCCTGGCAGTCGCCTGCCAGCCTGCGCCGGATCCACGTGACCATTGCCCCGATCCTGGCCCCGGGCATGCCCCCGTGCTGCAGCATCATGGGTATGGACATCACCGCGCACCCACCGGCCCATCCGCAGGTGGTGGTGCCGCAATACGACCTGGCCTATCGCCTTGCCGCCGCCACATCGCTGGAGGAGGCGCTGCCGATCTGCCTCGATATTGCGCTCCGCTCTCAGATGGACTGTGGCGGCATCTATCTGGTTGACCCCGCCTCCGGGGATCTCCATCTCGCCTACACCCGTGGACTCTCGCCCGCATTTGTCGAGTCGGCCCGCTTCATCCCAGCTCAGTCTAACCGCGCCCAGATGGTGCACACCGGACAGTCACAATACCTTGATTATGGCCGGGATCTGGCTCCCGATCAGGACGTCGTACGTGAGAACGTTCGCATGGTCGCGATGCTGCCGCTCATGTATCAGGGCCGGGTGATCGGCTGCTTCAACCTCGCCTCGAGCCGCTACACTGCGGCGGAGGTGTCGCCGCCAGCCCGCATGTCCCTGGAGGTAATCGCCGCCCAGGTGGGCCACGTCATCGTCCGGCTCCAGGCCGAGGCGGCCCTGCGCGAGAGCAATGCGTACCTTGAGAGCCTGATCGACTACGCCAATGCGCCCATCGTTGTCTGGGACTCGCAATTTCGCATCACGCGCTTTAATCACGCCTTTGAGCTTCTGAGCGGGTACGCCGAGGCGGAGATGATCGGACAGTCGCTCGCGGCGCTGTTTCCGCCCGCACTCGCCGAGCGTTCGATGGCGCTGATTCACGGAACGATGCTCGGTGAGCGCTGGGAGGCAGTCGAGATTAAGATCCTCCATCGCGATGGGACGGTGCGGACGGTGCTGTGGAACTCGGCCACGCTCGTCGGGCCGGATGGCCAGACCCCAACCGCGACGATCGCGCAAGGGCAGGATATCACCGCGCGCGCGCACGCGGAGGCGGCCCTGCACACGAGCGAGTCCCGCCTGCGCACGATCCTGCAGACGGCGCTAGACGGCTTCTTGATCCTTGACCGACAGATGCGGATCATCGAGGTGAACGATGTCTACTGCGCCATGTC
>JBAXES010000178.1:0-7542 GCA_037140315.1 Chloroflexales bacterium | reverse complement strand
CCTTCGGCGCGATCCCGGCCGCCATCCTCTTCGGCGGGCTGCTGGTGGGGGCCGACCAGATGCAGCGCACGGTGCAGGTGCCCGCGGCCCTGATCACGGCGCTCAACGGGCTGGTGGTGCTGATGGTGGTGAGCAGCGCCTACGCTACGCAGCGCCGCGCCGCCCGCCGCCAGAGCCTGGCCGCCCGCCCCGCCACCCGCGAGGCCGAGGATCGGCCGCTCGACCCGCAGCTCACACCAGATCTCTAGGAGACGATGCAACAGCTCTTCACTATCGGCACCCTGCTCGGCATCCTGCACTCGACGATGCGCCTGGCCACGCCCTACCTCTATGCGGCGATCGGCGAGACCTTCGGGCAGCGCTCGGGGCTGCTCAACCTGGGCGTCGAGGGGATCATGCTGATGGGGGCCTACGTCGGGTTCTATGTGGTGTTCACGAGCGGCAGCCTCGCTGGCGGGGTGGTGGCCGCCGCCCTGGTGGGCGCGGTCCTCGGGCTGCTGATGGCCCTGGTGAGCGTGACCTTCCGGGCCGAGCAGGGGATCAGCGGGATCGGGATGTACCTGTTCGGGCTGGGGCTCTCCAGCCTGCTGTTTAAGCTCACCCTGGGCACGGTGCAGAGCGTGAGCGGGTTCCCCGAGCTGCCGCTGCCGCTGCTGGGCAGCATCCCCGGCCTCGGGCCGTCCCTGTTCACCCACTCGCTGCTGGTCTATCTGGCCTTCGCCCTGGTGCCTCTGGCGGCCTATGTGCTCAACCGCACCACCTGGGGCCTGAACATCCGCGCCGTGGGCGATAACCCGCAGGCCGCCGACGCCCTGGGCGTGCCGGTGGCCGCCGTGCGCTACGCCACCGCCACCCTCGGCGGGCTGCTGGCCGGCGTCGGCGGGGCCTCGCTCTCGATATCGGCGCTGAACATCTTTCAGGAGAACCTCACCGGCGGGATCGGCTTCATCGCGGTGGCCCTGGTCTACTTCGGCGGGTGGCGGCCCACGGGCGTGCTGATGGGCGTGCTGCTCTTCAGCTTCGTCAGCGCGCTCCAGCTCTGGCTTCAGCTCACCGGCGTCGGCCTGCCATCGGACCTGGCGGTGATGCTGCCCTACCTGCTGACCATCCTGGTCCTGGCGGTCTCGAACCGGCGGTCTAGCCAGCCCTCGGCCCTGACCAAGCCCTTCACACGGGGGGCGTAATAACGGGTTCTCTGCGCGTCCGTCAGCGTCGCCGGCGCGCTCGGTGTAGCATATTGGAGGAGTTCATGATGCGACGCACACTGGCCCTGTTCGCCCTGTCTCTCTCGCTGCTGCTGACCGCCTGCGGCGGCGCCCCCGCAGCGCCCACGGCGGCCCCGACCGCCGCCGCCACGGCGGCCCCCACGACCGCCGCCGCCACGGCGGCCGCCACAGATGCCCCCACGACCGCCGCCGCCACGGCGGCCCCGACTGCGGCCGCCACAGGTAAGCCCTTTAAGGTGGCGATCGTGATGCCCAGCGCCATCAGCGACCTGGCCTGGAGCCAGTCAATGTACGACGGCCTGAAGGCGATCCAGACCGAGCTGGGCGGCGAGTCGGCGCTGGTGATCGCGTACTCCGAGAACATGTTCAACGTGACCGACGCGGCGGCGGCCATCCGCGACTACGCCAGCAGCGGGAACGACCTGGTGATCGCCCACGGCACCCAGTACGGCACCTCGCTCTTCGAGGTGGCCAAGGACTTCCCCGACACCGCCTTCGCCTGGGGCACCGCCACCGACGCCGGGACGAGCGCCGGCCTGAAGAATGTCTTCGCCTACAACGCGAAGGCCGAGCAGGGCGGCTATGTCAACGGCGTGATCGCCGCGCTGCTCTCGAAGTCCGGCAAGATCGGCGTGATCGGGCCGGTTGAGGCCGGTGACGCCAAGACCTACATCGACGGGTTTGAGGCGGGGGCCAAGGCCACGAAGCCCGACACGATCGTGAGCAAGATCTACACCGGCTCGTTCGGCGACACCGCCAAGGCCGCCGAGGCCGCCAACACGCAGATCTCCTCGGGCACCGATGTGCTCACCGGCTCGGCCCAGCAGGTGGTCGGCGCGATCGGCGTCGCGAAGGAGAAGAACATCCCCTGGCTCGGCACCCAGTCCGACCAGAGCTCGCTCGCGCCGAGCCTGGTGGTGGCCACCCAGGTCTACGACTGGGTCGGTACCCTGAAGGACATCATCGCGAAGATCAAGGCCGGCACCAAGGGCGGCACCGCCTACGACCTGACCCTGGCCAACGGCGGGCTGAAGATCGCCTTCAACGCCGGGTACGCCGACGTCACCCCCGCGATCAAGACGGCGGTCGAGGCCGCGATCAAGGGCATCAGCGACGGGACGATCAAGGCCCTGCCGTAGGGGCGCGTCGCGACGCGCCCCTACGGCAGGCATGCGCCTGCGGCAGCGTGGATGCGACTCTTTTTTGTCTCGCTGTGGCACCGTAGGTGCCACAGCGAGACAAAAAAATATCTTGGAGGGGATATGGCGACTGCCGCACCGCACGCGGGGCCGGCGATGAAATCGCTGGAGCTGCGTGAGATCACCAAGCGCTTCCCCGGCGTGGTGGCCAACGATGGCGTGAGCCTGGAGGTGCGCGCCGGCGAGATCCACGCCCTGCTCGGCGAGAACGGGGCCGGCAAGAGCACGCTGATGAAGATCATCTACGGGCTGTACCAGCCCGACGGCGGCCAGATCGTGATCGATGGCCATCCGGTGACGATCAGCTCGCCCCAGGATGCGATCCGCCGCGGGATCGGCATGATCCACCAGCACTTTATGCTGGTGCCGACGCTCACGGTGGCCGAGAATGTGGCCCTGGGTCTGAAGTCTTCGCGCGGGCTGCGCCTCGACCTGGACGTGGTGGCCGCCGGGGTCGAGCGGCTGGCCGCCAGCTACGGCCTGCGCGTCGACCTGCGGGCCGAGGTCTGGCAGTTCTCGGTGGGCGAGCAGCAGCGCGTCGAGATCATCAAGGCACTCTACCGGGGGGCCGACCTGCTGGTGCTGGATGAGCCCACGGCCGTGCTGACGCCGCAGGAGGCCGACGACCTCTTCCGCATGCTGCGCCAGATGCGCGCTGAGGGCCGCGGCCTGATCTTCATCTCGCATAAGCTGCGCGAGGTGCTGGCCCTCTGCGACCGGGTGAGCGTCCTGCGGGACGGGCGGAATGTGGGGACGTTCCCCGCCGATGGGATGAGCCGGGGCGAGCTGGCCCGCCTGATGGTTGGCCGCGAGATCGCGCCGCCCCACCCCGACGACCGCGGCGCGGTGCCCGACGGCCCGGCGCTGCTCCAGGTACGTGGCCTGAGCGCCCACGGCGACCGGGGTGGCCCGGCGCTGCGCGGTGTGAGCTTCGAGCTGCGCGGGGGCGAGATCCTCGGCCTGGCCGGCGTCTCGGGCAACGGGCAGCGCGAGCTGGCCGACGTGATCGCCGGGATGCGCCAGCCCAGCGCTGGCGCGGTGAGCATTGCGGGCGTGACTCTGTCCGGCGGCCCAGCCGAGCGCATGGCGGCCGGGCTGAGCTACGTCCCCGAGGAGCGCATGCGCGACGGGGCGATCATGGAGTTCAGCGTTGAGGAGAACCTGATCCTGCGCGACCACACCCGCCCGCCCTACGCGCGCGGCCCGCTCCTCGACCGGGCGCGGATCAGCGCAGTGTGCCGCGAGCTGATCGAGCGCTTCGCGGTGAAGGCCCCCGGCCCGCAGACGCCGATCAAGAGCCTCTCCGGCGGCAATATCCAGAAGGTGATCATGGCCCGCGAGCTGGCCCGCCAGCCGCAGGTGCTGATCGCCGCCCAGCCCACGCGCGGTGTGGATATTGGCGCGACCGCCTATATTCACCGGCTGCTGCTCGACATGCGCCGGCGCGGCGGGGCCATCCTGCTGATCTCCGAGGACCTGGACGAGATCCTGGCCCTGTCAGACCGCATCGCGGTGATCCACGCCGGCGAGATCGCCGCCATCCTGCCCCGCGCCGGGGCCGACCCCGAGCGGATCGGGCTGCTGATGGCTGGGGCGCACTAGGGCGGGACGCGGGTGCGGAGCGCGCTACGCCCTTACGTGCCGCCAACCTTCAGCATATACGTCACGATACTATTAAGCTCGGCGGGGGTGAAGGTCTGGCCGTAGTAGAGCGGCATCAGGCCGGGCTGGTAGCCGGGTGCGGTCTCGGCGGCCGGGTTGGTGATCGCCCGGCGCAGCCATGCGGCCGGGTCGGGGCTGGACTTGGCGCGGGCGACAATCGCGTCGAGGCGCGGGCCGAGGGAGTTCGGCCCGGCAGCGGAGATCGCGTGGCAGCCGCCACAGTGGATAAGAAACATGCGACCGCCGGCGGCCGCCGGGTCGGCGGCGACCGCTGAGGCGCCACATGCCGCCAGCGCGAGCAGGGTTATGGTGAAAATGATAGTTCGCATAGTAGGGGCGCAGCAGGCTGCGCGTCTAAAATCCCGGTTCATTTGGCTGGTGCGCAGGCGTCGCCTGCTGCGCCCCAGCGTCGGGCACATTTGTCCGCAGCTCCTCAAGCCACACCCGGGCCTCCGAGTCGCTGGGGGCGCGCCAGTCGCCGCGCGGTGAGAGCGAGCCGCCCGAGCCGACCTTGGGGCCGTTGGGCACCGCCGAGCGCTTAAACTGGCTGATCTGAAAGAAGCGGAACAGGAAGGTGCCGAGCCAGGCCTTGATCGTCGCCAGGTCGTACTGGGCGCGCTTGGCCTCGGGCAGACCCTCGGGCCAGCTGCCGCGCGCGGCGTCGCCCCAGGCGTGCTCGCTCAGGAAGGCCACCTTGCTGGGGCGGAAGCCGTAGCGGGTGATGTAGTAGAGGTTGAAGTCCTGGAGGGCGTAGGGGCCGATCTTGGCCTCGGTGCTCTGGGCCGGCTCGCCCTGGCCGCCCGCCGTGGCGGGCACCAGCTCGGGCGAGATCTCGGTGTCGAGGATGGACTGGAGCGTCGTGTTGGCCGCGGCGCCGAGCTGGCCGTCGCGGATGACCCAGCGGATGAGGTGCTGGATGAGCGTCTTGGGCACCGAGGCGTTGACGTTATAGTGCGACATGTGGTCGCCCACGCCGTAGGTGGCCCAGCCCAGCGCCAGCTCGCTCAGGTCGCCGGTGCCGAGGACCAGGGCGGCGTGGTGGTTGGCGAGGCGGAAGAGGTGCGAGGTGCGCTCGCCGGCCTGCACGTTCTCGAAGGTCACGTCGTAGAGCGGCTCGCCGGCGGCGAAGGGGTGGCCGATGTCGCGCAGCATCTGGGTGGCCGAGGGGCGGATGTCGATCTCGGCGGGGCTGACGCCGAGGGCGGCCATCAGGGCGTGGGCGTTAGTGCGGGTGCGGTCGCTGGTGGCGAAGCCGGGCATGGTGTAGGCCAGGATGTTGCTGCGCGGCAGGCCGAGCCGGTCCATGGCCCTGGCGGCCACGATCAGGGCCTGGGTGCTGTCGAGGCCGCCGGAGACCCCGATCACCAGCCGCTCGATGCCGGCGGACTTGAGGCGCTTGATCAGGCCGTGGACCTGGATGTTATAGGCCTCGTAGCAGCGCTCGTCGCGGGTGGCCGGGCTATCCGGCACATAGGGGAAGCGCTCCACGCTGCGCAGCAGGCGGACCTCGCCGGCGGGCACCTGGAAGGCGAAGGGTACGCGGCGCATCTGGCGCAGGCGCTCGCGCTGGTCGGTCGCGCTGTCGGTGAAGCTGCCCAGGCGCATGCGCTCCTGGAGCAGCCGCTCCAGGTCGATGTCGGCGAGGATCACCTGCTCGTCGTCGGCGAAGCGCTGCGACTCGGCCAGGCGCTCGTTGTTCTCGTAGATCAGGGCGTGGCCGTCCCAGGCCAGGTCGGTGGTGCTCTCGCCGGGGCCTGCCGCCGAGTAGAGGTAGGCGGCCACGCACTTGCCCGACTGAGCGGCGCACAGGTCGCGGCGGTAGTCGGCCTTGCCGATAGTGATGTTGGAGGCCGAGAGGTTGCAGAGCACGGTGGCGCCGGCCAGGGCGGCAAAGGTGCTGGGCGGCAGGGGCGTCCAGACGTCCTCGCAGATCTCACTGTGGACGAGCAGGCCGGGCAGGCCCTCGGCGTCATAGATCAGGTCGCTGCCGAAGGGCACGGTCTGGCCGAGCAGGCGCACCTCGCGGGCCAGGGCGTCGCGGGCGGCGGCGAACTGGCGCTTCTCGTAGAACTCGCGGTAGTTGGGCAGGTAGCTCTTGGGGGCCACGCCGAGGATCTGGCCGCAGTAGATCGCCACCGCGCAGTTGAACAGCCGGCCC
Source organism: Chloroflexales bacterium (assembly GCA_037140315.1). GTDB lineage: Bacteria > Chloroflexota > Chloroflexia > Chloroflexales > Chloroflexaceae > Oscillochloris. The sequence continues at coordinate 1,297 of JBAXES010000178.1, read as the reverse complement.
GCGAAGCGCAGCGGCGCGCCCACCAGCAGGAGCGGGGTCAGCTCGGCGCTGGCCGCCACCACCCGGTCGAGGGCGGCGAGGGTCGCGTCGAGCAGGGCGTCCTGGTGGAACAGGTCGTCGTTGGAGTAGGCGGAGATGCCCAGCTCGGGGAAGAGGGCCAGGGCGGCGCGGGCGGCGGAGGCGCGGCGGGCCAGGGCGATGGTGCGCTCGGCGTTGAAGGCCGGGTCGGCCACACGCAGGGCGGGCACGCACACCGCAGCGCGGGCGAAGCCGTGGGTGTATATGGAGAAGAAGGGTCGATTCATGGATGTCCCGTAGGGGCGCGCTTCTGCTGCGCCCCTACGCCCCCAATTCCCGCATCTGGATCAGCGGCAGCTGCCCGGCCACCGGCGGCGCAGTCAGGTTATAGGTGCTGATCTGCTTGTTGAGGTCGCGCAGGAGCTGCTCGTGCTCGGCGCGCAGCTGGTCGCGGCTGGCCTGGCCGAGGGCGGGCCAGCGCCGGTTGGCCTGGGCGATCCAGGCGTCCAGGCGCTCCTGCTCCTCGCGGATACTCTTCTGTAGCTCGATCCAGGGCGGGGCGTAGCCGGCGTTCTTGAGCATGCGGAATCCGGTGCGCAGCTCGTCGGGCACGCCGTCGTCGGCGCCGAGATCCTGCGGCTTGCCGGCGCCGGGCAGGTCGCGGAACTCGCCGGCCGCCTCGGCGGCGCGGACGTGCTGGTCGATCAGGCTCTGGAAGTTGCGCTGCGTGACTACGCGCAGCGAGTAGTCAGGGTGCTGGCCGTCGCGGTCGCGCTCATCGCGGGGTGGCTCGCTCATGGGCGGCTCCTTTGGCGGTGGCTGGCCGCCGGCGGCGGCCAGACTATGTGAATAATAACACAACACTACCCGGTCACATGTCAAGCACACACAGGCAGCGGCGATAGTCGAGGGTGAGGCGGGCGAAGCGCGAGAGCAGGCGGTTGCCAATATTCGCCCGCCCGGCCCGGCCGAGGTCGCCGGGGCCGCCGAAGGGTGCGTCGATCTCGATGTCGCGCAGGGCGAAGGGGCCGACGTGCAGGTCGACCAGTGCGCCAGTGAGGACGGCGGCGTCGCTGGTGAAGCCCTGGCCATGGCCGGCGCTGGCCCGGTCGGCGTTGCGGTAGAGGCCGGCCTGGGCGGCCAGGTCGCGCCCGAGGGTCAGGCCGCCATTCGAGCCGGTGTCGATGGTGGCCAGGGGCAGATCCATGCCGTCCCCCAGGCGGGCTAACCGCAGGTCGGCCAGGGCCGGGAAGTGGTCGACGAAGCGCAGGGGCAGGGC
>JBAXES010000177.1:0-7544 GCA_037140315.1 Chloroflexales bacterium | reverse complement strand
TCCCATGCTACTACGGGAGGCCTCGGGTTTGTTAAATTTCGGGATGACTCATGGCTGATATTTTTTGATTGGGGCTACGCGCCGTCCGCCCACTCCAAGTAGCTATCGAAAGAGCCGTTGTAGTAGACATGGACAACCTGGTTGAAGGTGACCCGACCGACGGCATCCCAGACCTCGTTGTCATCCTGGCTGTAGGCCACGAGCATGCCCCGCTCGGGGTCGTACTCGTCCTCGCCGGGCGGGATGACGAAGGCGAGCCACTGACCGGGGTAGCGCCGCTCGACCTCGGCGATCAGCTCGATCCGCCCGCGCTCGGCCATCCCAGTGTAGGGGCAGCCGCAGCCGCAGTCTGGCCCGCAGCTGGAGTGGTCACGGTCGCCGGTGCCGCACGAGGAGCGCGTGGAGCCGCCGTGTTCGACGCTGGTGAGGTTAATCAAGGTTGGCATATAGCTATCGTATCACATCCATGCCGCCCATGTAGGGCCGTAGCACCTCGGGCACAACGATGCTACCGTCGGCCTGCTGGTAGTTCTCGATCACCGCGATCATCACTCGCGGCAGAGCCAGGCCCGAGCCGTTCAGCGTGTGCAGGAACTCGGGCTTGGCGCCGGGTTCGGGCCGGTAGCGCAGGTTGGCCCGCCGCGACTGATAGGCCTCGAAGTTCGAGCAGGAGCTGACCTCCAGCCACTCCTGCACGCCGGGAGCCCACAGCTCCAGGTCGAACTTCATCGTCGCCGTGCCCAGGTCGGCGGTGCAGAGCCGCAGCAGCCGGTAGGGCACCTTCAGGGCCTTGCAGATATCCTCGGCGTTATCGACCAGCGTGGTCAGCTCGGCGTAGCTCGTCTCGGGCGTGACGAACTTGACCATCTCGACCTTATCGAACTGGTAGACGCGCTTCATGCCGCGCACGTCGCGGCCGGCGCTCATCTGCTCGTTGCGCCAGCATGGCGTGAAGGCCACGTGGTAGATCGGCAGCTGGCTGGCCTCCAGGATCTCGTCGCGGTAGAGGTTCGTCACCGGCACCTCGGCCGTCGGGATGAGCGTGAGGTCGGCGCCCTGGATCGTAAAGAGGTTCTCGCCGAAGCGCGGCAGGTTGCCGGTGCCGACCAGCACCTCCTCCTTGACCACGTAGGGCGGGGTGACCTCGCCGTAGCCGTGCTGCTGGGTGTGTACGTCGAGCATCCAGGTGATCAGGGCGCGCTGGAGGCGCGAGCCCGCGCCCTTGAGCACAAAGAAGCGGCTGCCGCTGAGCTTCACGCCGCGCTCGAAGTCGATGATGCCCAAGGCCTCGCCCAGGTCCCAGTGCGGCTTGGGCGTGAACGCGAACTCGCGCTGCTCGCCCTCAGTGCGGACGACGATATTGTCGTGCTCGGTGGTGCCGTCGGGCACATCGGCGTGGGGCAGGTTCGGCAGCCAGAGCATCATACGGTTGAACTCGGCCTCGGCCTCGCCGGTCTGCCGGTCAAGATCGGCGATCCGGTCGCCCAGCTCGCGCGAGGCGGCGATCTTCGCCTCGCGCTCGGCCGGGTCCCGCATCTTGCTGATCTCTTTCGAGACCGTATTGCGCTCGGCCTTCAGGGCCTCCACCTCTTTGATCAGCACCCGGCGGCGCTCGTCCGCTGCCAGTAGCGCGTCCACCTGGGCCGGGTCATCCCCGCGTCGGCGCAGGCCGGCGCGCACCACCTCGGGCTGCTCACGGATCAGCTTAATGTCGAGCATTGTTGTCGCTCCTCGTCTTCTCTATTCCTGAGGGGGGCAGGAGGGCACCGCCCTGCCTTGGCCCTGCCTTACATCTTGCCAAGCTCCTGGATCACACGGATGGCCTCGGCGAGAGGAGGCGTGGCATCGCCGTTGCTGGCGTTCATCGACGCGAACAAGCGGGTCGCCTGCTCGCGCTGCTGCGGGTCGGCGATGCGCGTTGGCACCAGGTAGATCACCTCGCCATCCTTAATAAAGTAGAGCGCGTAGGGGCTGCCGCCGCGCTCCAGGGCCGCCATCACCGCGCGGCGCACCAGCGGGTGGTTCACTGGCACCAGGCCGCCGTTGGGCGTGATATCCGTCATCTCAGCGGCCAGCGGCGTGGCGGCCAGCGGCGGCGCGGGGCGCGGCGGCGGCGGCGGCGGCAGGCCGCTGATCCGCCCGGGGAAGTCGCCCCAGGCCCGGTTCAGCATCACCAGCACTACCAGAAAGATGATCAGGCCGACGCCGACGATGCTGGCAAAGATGATCAGATCCATGTGGCCCCCCTATACCCTAGATCAGGCTATAGCTCCAGCTGAGGGGCCGCCCATCCCGGTAGGGCATCACCCCGTGGAACTGGCGCGGGTCGGCGCTGAAGACCAGCGGGAGGAAGTAGTGGTCGCCCGGCCAGAGCGGCAGGTCGAGCATGCGCTCGACGGGCACCCACTCGAGGTCGCCCTCGCTATTGCGGGCGGGCGGCTCGCCGATGAAGGCCGTGATCACAAACAGGAAGCCGAGCCAGTCCTCGCCGCCCTTGCCGAAGCCGGGCCAGCTGACCGTGCCGCGCAGGGTGAGGGCGGTCGCCTCAATATCGGCCTCCTCACGCAGCTCGCGGCGCATCCCGCTCACCACATCCTCGGCGGGCTCAACCTTGCCGCCAAGGCCATTATACTTGCCGAGGTGCTGGTCGCCGGGGCGGGCGTTGCGGTGGACCATCAGCACCGTGCGCCCGTCGGGCGAGAGCACGTAGCCCAGGGTGGCGATGATCGGGGTGTAGGGCATAGGGTACTCCTACCACATCTCCGCGAGGCCGACGAGGCCGCGGCGAAACTCGGCGATCCGCCGCAGCGAGCCGACATCGGCGGTGGCGGGGACATCCTGCGGCAGAAAGAAGCGCGCGTCGACGATCTCCAGGTCGCCCACCGGCGGTCGGGCGTCCCCGGTGGCGGCGCAGACAAAGACCGCGACATAGTTATTGAAGCCGTGATCGCCCTGGAAGTACATGCCGAGCAGGCGCTCGACCTGGACGACACAGCCGCCCTCCTCGCGCACCTCGCGCAGGGCCGCCGCTGCGAGATCCTCGCCGCGGCTCACGCCGCCGCCGGGCAGGCTCCAGGGCGTCGCGCCGCTGCGGTGGCGCACCATCAGCAGCCGCCCGTCGCGCGTCACCACGGCGCGCACGCCGAGGGTGGTCGGGTTAGCCAGCCGGCGCGCCCGGTCGCGCGCGGTGACGATCGCGCAGTAGGCGAGGGTGAGCGCGCCCTCGCGCATCCCATGGATAACAGCGTTCATCTGGGCTCGCCATAGTTCACGTCATAGGCGTGCGTCGTGCGGTTTCGCCCGCAGCGCTTAGACGTGTAGAGCGCCCAATCTGCGGAGGCGAGCAGGCTTGAGCGGTCGTGTATGTCCGACGATAGGGTGGATGCGCCTATGCTGACGGTGATGGGGGCGTCCGCCCATCGCTCAGCCTCTACCCGCTTGCGAAATTTCTCGGCTACGGTTATGGCGTCGATCTGGCTCGTGTTCGGCAAAATAACAACAAACTCCTCGCCCCCGTAGCGAGCCACCATATCGATCTCGCGTGAGCTGTGCCGCAGAATTGTGGCGAGCGCCTGGAGGTATCTATCTCCGGTCGGGTGCCCGAACGTGTCGTTAATATGTTTGAAGTAGTCAATATCAATGATCAGCACCGAGAGCGGGGATGGTATCCGTCTGGCCAACGCGATCTGGAAATCAAGCTGATCTTGAAATGCGCGCCGGTTCTTCAGCCCAGTCAGCTCATCCAACGTAGCCAGCGCCTCAAGCCTAACGTTCGCCTCCATGAGCTCGGCCTGCTTAGCCTCCAGGGCTACCCGGACCTCTCTCAGCGCGGCATTGGCCTGCACCTGTAGGCGGACCGACTCGTCAAGCGCCTTCTTGGCCCGCAGGATCTCATCCTCGTACTGCGCCCGCAGGTGCATGGGCATGAAGACCCAATCGTAGAACGTCGCCCCGCCCCGCTCCCGGCGCACAGCGTTGGCGAGCACAGGCACCTCGTCGCCGCCCCGCACCTGGAGTGAGAAGGTGGCCTCGTCCACCCTGCCCTGCATCACCAGGAGCGAGACAAGGTACGAGTGATAGAGCAGGCGGCTGATTATCGGCAGTATCGCCTCAATATGTCGTCCGCTCAGGTCGCCCGGCCCGTACCCGAGCAGATCAAGCAAGGTGGCGTTCACAGCCAGGATGATCCCAGACTCGGTACTAGACATGAAACCGCAGGGTGCCGTGTTCAGGAGATCATCGATCGGCTGCATATGTAACCGCCCATTCTGAATTACTACCAAGCAGGCCGAGTGCCGTGTTCAGGAGATCATCGATCGGCTGCATATGCTCAGGCACCGTGGGCAGTGGAAAGATACTCCTTCATGATCTGAATTGTCTCATCTGGAGCGCTCAGATGCGGGAAGTGGCCGGTGGCCCGCATCAACGCCAGCGCGCTACCGGCCATCTGACGGTGGAGATACTCGGCCACCTGTAGCGGCACAAACGCATCCTCAGATGGCTGCATGATCAGCGACGGCGCGCTCGCCTTTGGCAGGTCGCCCCGGAAGTCAGACCAGAACGTGGCCGCCGCAAACTGGCACATGATGGCGTGGTTCGTCGCGTTGAAGCTCTCCTCAAGCTCGATCGCTAGCTCGGGCCGATCCGCATTCTTCATCGCGACCGGCGCGAGATAGCCTGCCCAGCCGATGTGGTTCTTCTCCAACATATCGAGCAGCCCGCCAATATCCGCCCGCTCATAGCCGCCAAAGTAATCGGGGGGGATATTGAGATAGCAGGGCGAGGCACCGATGACGACGAGGCGGCTAAAGACTACAGGCTCCTGGATGGACGCCAGAACGCCAATCATGCTGCTCACGGAATGACCGACGAAGATAACGTCTGTCAGATCCAGCGCCTTGCAAATATCGATCACGTCCTGGGCGTAGCCTGTCAGGCTGCTGTAGCGCTCCGGGTCGTACTTGTTGCGATCCGACTTCCCGGAGCCTACGTGGTCAAAGAGGATGATCTGGTATTCGTCCTCAAACGCCGGTGCCACAAAACGCCAGAACCTCTGGTCGCAGCCAAAGCCGTGCGCAAACATCATGGGCCGTGTGCCCTTGCCGAAGACCTTGATATTATTCCGATGAAGGATTCCCGGTGTCATATTAATACTCCACGCTTGGGTAGATACGCACACGATCCGGAGGCGCTCGACAGGGATTGCGAGGGCAACGCACGGCAGCTGGGTGATAACAGAACCCGCTCGTCGCTATCGGCGAGAGCAGGTCTCAGGCTGTGTGAAGTATAACACGGGTAGTTTCACCTTCAGACAAGGGAACAGGGAACGGGGAACAGGGAACAGAAATACCGCATCCTGATGCAGTGCAATTGCCTGAACTGTAACGTACGCTGAAACCTTGTCTCAGACAGTGGGGGGAGAATCGCCACGGCCCCTCCGCCAGTTAAGGGCGGAGGGACCGTGGCCCGTCAGGGTGCCGTCCAGTCAAGCGCAGCGACTAGACATCGTCAGGCGAGTCTGTGTGGGTGGCGATCGCCGCCTTGAGCACGTTATCGAGGAGCACCATCGTCGTCACCGGGCCGGTGCCGCCGGGGACGGGGGTGATCGCGCCGGCCACCTCGAAGGCGCTGGCGTAGTTCACATCGCCGCACATCGTCCCGTCGGGGCGGACGTTGATGCCGAAGTCGATCACCGTCGCGCCGGGCTTGAGCATATCGCCCATCACCAGGTCAACCTTGCCGGCCGCCGTGACCACAATGTCGGCGCGGCGCACCTTATCGGCCAGGTTGCGCGTGGCGCGGTGGCAGATCTCGACGGTGGCCTCAGCGTTCAGCAGCATCGTCGACATCGGTCCACCCACGATCGCGCTGCGTCCGATCATCACCACGTCGCGTCCGGCGACCTCGATCCCGTAGCGCTCAAGGATCAGCATGCCTCCGGCGGGCGTGTTGGGCACCAGGCTCGGCTTGCCCTGGTTGAGCAGGCCCACGTTGATCGGGTGGACGCCGTCGATATCCTTGCGGTGATCGAGGCGGGAGACCGCCGCCGCGCTGTCGTACTTGACCGGCAGCGGCATCTGGATGAGCACGCCATCGACGTTGACATCGGCGCTGAAGGTGTGGATCGCGTTCTCAAGCTCGCGCTGTGTGGCCGTATGGTGCAGCAGGAAGTACTTGAAGTTCATCCCCACGCGGTTGCAGGAGACCTGCAAGTTGCGCACGTAACGCTCAGCTGACTTATCGCCGTAGACGTGGATCACACCGAGAGTCGGCGTATGATTGTGTTGAGCCACATAAGCCGCCACACGCAGGCTGAGATCTTCACGTAACTCACGGGCCAACGCCCGCCCATTGAGAACAATGGCTGCCATAGCACTTCCTGTTTTTTTGCAACGATGACGAGAGAACCGGCACCACGATGGCACCCGCCGACAGCAGACTGGCTTCCACCCTATTCCTGGGATGTATCTATTATATAATGAGTTTACACATACGAGTGGTAGTATTCTTTTAACTTTTGAGGTTGTGAAATAATGACCAATCTCACGCCACCCAAACCGGCGCTCGACCTAGCGGCGGCGCTGCTGCTAGCCGGGCTGCTCAGCAGCCTGACGGCCATTCTCGCGGGGGTGGCGGCGCGCATACTGACCAGCTGGCGACCGGGGTACATCGTGGCGGCGTGTCTGATCGTGGCTATCGAGTCGGCCCTACTGCGCTACCGAATGCTGCGGGACCACGAGCTGATCGCCAGCGGGCTACGCTATCTGGCCGCCGAGCTGTTCGCCCTGGCGGTGCTAATGCGCGCGGTGGCCACCCTCAGCCAGGGCCTCGCGACGCTGCCGGCCACGGCGCAGCTCTGGCTGCGCGCGCCGCTGGCGGCCATAGACGGCACATTCTTCGCCTGCCTGCTGGTGGGCCTGCTGGCGGGCCTGCTGATGCGCGGCGCCATGGGCGAGCTGGCCGAGCTCGAGCCGCGCGGCCAGAGCCGACCGCCCGACCACACCATCGACACCGATGTCTACCGCAGCGCCGCAGCGGCGCGTCAGCAGCAGGCCCTGGCCCGCATCAGCACGGGCCTCGCCTGGGGCGGTGGCGCCGCTCTGGCCGGGCTGGTCGGCCAGGTGGTGAACATCAGCCAGATCAATGGGCCGCCGCTGGCGCTGAGCCCGGCCAGCGGCGTGGCCAGCATGGTCTACCTGCTGTGCGCGACGACGCTCTACAGCCGGGCGCGGCTCGGCCTGCTGCGCGCCCGCTGGCACCTTGACGGCAGCCAGGTTGAGCCGGGGGTGCTGCGCGGATGGGGCCGCTCCAGCGCAGCGGTGATCCTTGGCGTGGCCCTGCTCGCGCTCTTCCTGCCCAACAGCTACGGCATGAGCCTGCTCGATACGATGCGCGGCAGCGGCATCCTGGCCCTGAACGTACTGGCCACGATCATCCTCAACATCGGCCTGCTGGTGATCGCGCTCGTGGGGCTGCTGCTGAGCATCCCGGCACTCCTGCTGGCCCTGCTGGGCATCGGCGCACAAAGCGGCGCGGGGCTGGAG
>JBAXES010000176.1:0-7574 GCA_037140315.1 Chloroflexales bacterium | reverse complement strand
GGCGGCGACGAGTGAGCTGACCATCACGAGCAGGATGGCGAGCGAGAACTTGCGAAGCATGTGGTGTCCTCCATTGGTACACAAGGCTTACAGTGCCGGAAATAGGATAGTACGAGCCGCGCGATCAGCGCGGGATGATCGATCACCACCCCCTTTCTGCAAGGCGCTCACCCCTGCGGCGGCGCGGTGGTGCCGCGCACCACCAGATCGATCGGCAGCAGCTCGGACTGGATCTCCGGCTCCTCGCCGCCGATCAGGCGCAGCAGCAGCTCAACGCCGCGCCGACCGCTCATGAAGAGCGGCTGGCGCACGGTGGTCATGCCAAGGTACTCGGCCACATCAATATCATCGAAGCCAACGATCGAGAGGTCAGCGGGCACGCGCACCCCCAGATCGCGCGCGGCCTCAAGCACGCCCATGGCCTGCGTGTCGCTCGCGGCGAAGATGGCCGTCGGCGGATCAGAGAGCTGTAGCAATTCCCGCGCCAGAAGCCGGGCCTCAAGGCGGCCGTGAACCCCGTGGCGCTGCAGCTCGGGCCGCGGCGCAACCCCGGCGGCGGCGAGCATGTTCATGTAGCCCCGGTGTCGGTCGCGGCTGCTGGTGAAGTTGAACTCGCGCACCTGATCGATCGAGTCGCCCACAAAGCCGATCCGCCGGTGGCCTAGGTCGATCAGGTGCCGCACCGCCAGCTCGCCGCCGTACACATCGTCGATCCGGACGCCGAATATCCCCGCCGCAGACGCGTCGACCAGTGCCACCGGCGACCCCGCCTCATGCAGCGCCATCAGCTCATCCTCGCGCGGCGTCAGCGAGATGATCAGCACCCCGTCGGAGCGGTCGTGGCGCGAGATGTCGAGCAGGCACGCGTCGCGCCGGGCGACCGTCTCTACGTTGAAGACCACCAGGCTGTAGCCGCTGTCCGTGAGCCGCGACTCGATGCCGCGCAGCCGCTCGACCACCGAGGGGCGAGTGAAGAACGGGGCGATCGCTGAAACAGTGAGTGTTTTGCCCGAGGCGAAGCTACGGGCGATCTGGCTTGGAGCGTAGCGAAGCTCAGCGATCGCGTCGAGGACACGCTTGCGCGTGACCGGACTCACGAGGGGGCTGTCGTTCAGCACGCGCGAGACGGTGCCGAGACCGACACCCGCGTGACGCGCCACGTCGCGAATCGTCGCCGCCATCACACCTCCTTGTGCGCTGCGCTCGTCGATAGGGATACTGTTGTCTGTACTGGAACTGGTTCCATATTAGCAGATAATTGTCGGCTGTCAAGAGATAGTGGTATGATTGCCGCCAATGAACACACAGCCGCAGGCCGATCCCATCCGCGTCGCGATGCTCGCCCGCGTGGTCTACCCGCTCCACGGGTTCGGCGGGATCGAGCGCCACGTCGGGCACCTCGTCACCCACCTCGCGCGGCTCGGCGTCGCGGGGACGCTCTATGTGCAGCCGACGCCCGACGGGCACCGCCCGACCGCCGCCGAGCTGCCGGCCCTGGCCGACGGGCGCTGGTCGCTGGCCACGCTGCGCTACGACCGCACCTCGCCGCTGCTGCCGCCCAACGGCATCCTCGGCCGCCAGATCAACTACCCCTGGTACAGCTGGCAGCTGGGGGCGCTGGCGGCCGCCGCCGTCCGCCGCGGGGCCTTCCATGTGGTCCACAGCCAGGGCCTCTGCGCGAGCGGCTACGCGTACATCCGCACGCGCGACCCGCTGCTGCGCCGGGTGCCCTTTGTGGCCAACCCCCACGGCATGGAGGAGTTCCGCACGCCCGACTGGCGCAAGTGGGTCGCCTACGCGCCCTTCCGCGCCCTCTACGCCTACGGGCACCGCATGGCCGACCAGGCCATCGCCACCGACGCCTGCACCAGGGACGACCTGCCGCGCTATCTGGGGGTTGACCCCGCAAAGGTGGCGGTGGTGCCCTCGGCGATCGATGTGGACGAGTGCCTGGGCTTCGTGCGCGAGAGCCTGCGCGCCGATCTGCGCGCGCGCCTGGGCCTGGCCGACTCCCGCCCGGCCCTGCTGAGCGTGGGCCGCCTGGAGCGCAACAAGGGCTTCCACATCCTGATCGCAGCCCTGGCCCGGCTGCGCGCCGAGCTGCCGCCGCAGTGGCGCTGGCTACTGGTGGGCAACGGCAAGGAGCGCGCCGCCCTGGAGCAGCAGGCCCGCGCCGCCGACATCGCCGACCACGTGACCTTTGTGGGCAAGCTCGATGACGCTGAGCTGCACAGCCTCTACGAGGAGGTAGACCTGGTGATCCACCCGACCCTCTACGAGGGCTCCAGCTTGGTCACGCTGGAAGCTATGATCCACCGCAAGCCGATCGTGGCCAGCGCGGCCGGCGGCATCCCCGACAAGGTCTTCAGCGGGCGCAACGGCTACCTGGTGCGTCCCGGCGACGTGGACGACCTGGCCGAGAAGCTGCGCGCGGCCCTGGCGAACCGGGCGCGCTGGCCCGCCTGGGGCGACGAGAGCGTGAAGATCGTTACGTCAACCTTCGCATGGCCGGTGGTGGCAAGGCAGACGGTGATGCTGTACCGGGAGCTGCTTGGGTGATCTTTATATTGTTTTGCAGCGATGTGCCAGCTTTGCTGGCACATCGCTGCAAAACAATGTGGGCTCTCTTGAGAGGAGTCTCAGATGCGACGCAACGCCCTGACCCTCACTATCGCCCTGGCCACCCTGATCGCCGGGGGCGTCGCCCTCGGCCAGCTGAACCAGCGCATCTACCTGCCCCTGGTGGCCACCGCGCCGGCGGCGACCGGCCCGCAGCTCGGCGGCTGCCCGGTCTTCCCCGCAGACAACGCATGGAACCGCGATGTCTCAGGCGACCCGGTCGACCCGGGGTCGGCGGCCTACATCGCCAGCATCAGCGCGTCGGGGCGGCTGTTCCTGCACGCCGACTTCGGCGAGAACCAGAGCTACGGCATCCCCTTCGTGGTGGTGCCGGCCGGCCAGCCGGCGGTGCCGATCACCTTCGTGGAGTACGGCGGCGAGAGCGACCCCGGCCCCTACCCGATCCCGGCCGACGCGCCGGTGGAGGGCGGCGGCGTCGGCGACAGCCACGTGCTGGTGCTGCGGCAGGGCGAGTGCAAGCTCTACGAGCTATACCACGGCAGCTATGTGGGGCCGGGCTGGGACGCCGGGTCGGGCGCGGTGTGGGATCTGCGCAGCAACGCCCTGCGCCCGGCGGGGTGGACCTCGGCCGACGCGGCGGGGCTGCCGATCCTGCCGGGCCTCGTGCGCTACGATGAGGTCGCCGCCGGCGCGATCCGCCACGCCGTGCGCTTCACCGTCTGGAAGAGCCAGCGCGGCTACATCCTGCCGGCCACCCACCAGGCCGGCTCCACAACCGACCCGAGCTACCCGCCGATGGGCCTGCGGCTGCGCCTGAAGGCGAGCTACGATATCTCTGGATTCACCGGCCAGTCGCGGGTGATCCTCGAGGCCCTGCGGCGCTACGGCATGATCGTGGCCGACAACGGCTCCAGCTGGTTTATCAGCGGGGCCACCGACCCGCACTGGGTGGACAACGACCTCAACCAGCTCAAGGGCGTGCCCGGCAGCGCGTTTGAGGTGGTGCGGACTGGCACTATCGTGCGCTGAAGAGGGGTTTGCGAGGCGGCTTCGCCGCCCCGCGCCCCACCCTCACGTGGAGCTATGAGCAACTCTCAACATTCAGCATTGGTCGCGATCGGCGGCGGCGGCGGCGCGTCCCAGGTGCTCCTGGGGGCCGCGCCCCACTTCGCGCGGCGCACGGCGGTCGTGGCGGTGACGGACACCGGCCGCAGCACGGGGGTGGCGCGGGCGGTGGGCAGGATCCCGGCCCCCGGCGACCTGCGCTCCACCATCTCGGCGCTGGCCGCCGACCGCGACTCGCTCTGGCCGCGCCTGCTGGAGCAGCGCTTCCGCGCCCCCGAGCACCCGCCCCTCGACGGCATGGCCTTCGGCAACCTGCTGATCGCGGCCCTCTCCCAGCTGGGCGGCGACTTCGCCGGGGCGGTGGCCACGGTGGCCGAGCTGGCCGGCAGCGTGGCCACGGTGCTGCCGGCCTCCACCGCCGACGTGCAGCTCTGCGCGGAGCTGGCCGACGGCTCCACGGTGCGCGGCGAGGTGGCCGTGCGCGCCCTGGGCCAGCCGCCCATCCGGCGGCTCTTCCTCGACCCGCCGGCCCCCGCCTACCCGCCGGCGATCGCGGCGATCCTCGCCGCCGACCTGGTGACGATCGGGCCGGGCAGCTTCTTCACCTCGGTGCTGGCCACGCTCCAGTTCGGCGGCGTCGTCGAGGCCCTGCGCTCGACCGGGGCGCGGGTGGCCTACGTCTGCAACTCGACTACGCAGTCCGGGCAGACCGAGCATATGGGCGCCTACGACCACGTGGCCCGCCTGGGCGATCTGCTCGGGCCAGGGCATCTCGACGCGGCGATCATCAACCGCAGCCCGCAGCTGACGACCGAGGTGCGCGAGCGCCTGGCCGCCGAAGGGTTGCGTGTGCTCGCGCCCGACGACGCCGAGGTCGCCCAGATCGCGGCCCTCGGCGTACGCCCCCTGCTGGGCGACTACAGCGAGGCCCCCGGCGTCCGGCGCCAGCTCTGGAACAAGCAGGACACCCTGCGCTACGACCCGGCCAAGGTGGGGGCTGCGCTGGCGGCGTATCTGGAGAGGGAAAGCTGAAATATGAAAGCTGAAAGCTGAAACCGGGCAGGCTCGGGCGCGGATTTTCAGCTTTCAGCTTTCCCCAGGTTCAGCTCAAGCAGCCGCCGCAGGATCTCTTCGTCGGCCAGGCCCGCCTCCCACCCGTAGGCCGCGCACACCGCCGCGTCCAGCCGCGCGTGCGCGTTGGCCAGCCATGTCGGCCGCGCGTTGTAGAGGTTGGTCAGCGTGCGCTTCTTTAGCTCGGCCTCGTCCGCGCCCGCCGGGTTCAGCCAGCCCTCGCGCAGCTCGGCCAGCCGCCGCACCGCCGCCGCGATCGCCTCCACGCGCGGGTCCCCCGCCGGCTCCGCGCCCGGCGCCCACGGGAACGGGAAGGTCTCGAAGGTGGTCGATGGGGTGTAGCGGGGACGATCCTCAAGCGATGTTCCCATTCGTAGCGACCACAGCTCGTGAGCCTTCGAGTGCAGCACGCCGAAGAAGTAGTCGTCGTCGCGAGCGAAGACGATCAGCTGGTGGTCGGGCAGGGTTGGCGGCTGCAGCCAGGCGAAGACTCGATGCTTCGTCAGGTTCGGCGTGCCGATGTAGCGCCTGAGCGGCTTGAGCGCCGCGCGCAGGGCCGGGCGCGGCTCGACGTGAAGCCACCAGCGCTCGCGGTAGGCGGCGCGGTTGTTTTTCATGCGCTCGGGTCTCACCTCGCGCTCCACATGGGCGAATGGCAGCTCGTAGAGCGCCGCCTCGTCCTCGGGCATGTCCACGCCGAAGTCGATGATGAACATACCGCGCGGTCGCCGGGTGATGTCGAGTCCGTTCACCCAGGGCACGATTACATCAGTGTTCGGCCGCCCGTTCGGGTTGAGCGGCGCGCTGAGCATTTTCACGGCCTGCTCGGGCGTCAGATCGAAGGCCCCGCCCTTCGTGTCGCCCATAAAGGCGATCCGGCTATTCTCGGCGAGTCGCTGCGCCTTGGTCAGATCAAGCTCGCTGGTCAGGTTTGCGTGGATGCGCCGCACCGCCGCACCGTCAAGCTCGCGCACGGTCTCCTTACCCGCATCGAAGCCCACCATCGAGACGCGCACCGCCGCGCCATCAAGCACCCACTCGCGGTCGGCCCAGGCCATAAAGATGTCGCCGCTCTGCTTGATCCGCTCCAGCAGCTTGCGGTTGGCCCCGCCGCGGATCGCCTGCGTCGCCAGCAGCCCGGCCCGCCGCACCTCGCCGCGCTCGATCATGGCGCGGGCGCGCTCGAACCAGTAGGCCACTAGGTCGGCCTCGTGCGGCACGCGCCCTTCGTACAGCGTAAAGATCGTATCCACATACGTATCGCCCAGCTCGGCGCGCAGGCGTTTGCCGCCGAGGAAGGGCGGGTTGCCCACAATCACATCGGCGCGCGGCCAGGCCGGCTCAACCGGCGCGCCGGCCGGGTCGTAGGCCAGGATGGCGTCCATATGCCTGATCGTATCAAGCGGCTTGAGGATGGGCTGGCTGGGCACGCCGAACCCGTTGTCGCGCAGCCACTGGATATAGCCGATCCAGACGGTGATCTGGGCCAGCTCGTGGGCGTAGGCGTTCACCTCGACGCCGTGGAGCTGCTCGGGCGAGACGCTGGGGAAGAACCCGCCCACCGCGAGGCCCTGGGCCAGGGTGATCACCGCCTTCTCCAGGTCGAGCAGCTGCTTGAGCGCCACGTAGAGGAAGTTCGCACTGCCGCAGGCCGGGTCGAGCACCTGGGTGGCGGCGATCTCGGCGGCGAAGCCGGTGAGCAGGCGGCGCAGCTCCTCCTGGAGCCGGGCGGCCTGGCGGGGGTCGGCGCCGTCGCGGCGGGCGGCCAGGGCGCGGGCCTGGGATTGCACATCATCCCAGCGCCGACGCAGTGGGGCCATCAGCACCGGCTCAATGATCAGCAGGATATCGGCCCGGCTGGTGTAGTGCGCGCCGAGCTGGGCGCGCTTGGCCGGGTCGAGCGAGCGCTCGAACAGGGTGCCCAGGATGGCCGGCTCAATGCTCGACCAGTCCAGCGCGCTGGCCCGCTGGAGGATATCCAGGCCCTCGCTGTCCACCGCCAGCACCTCGGCGTCATCGAAGAGCCGCCCGTTGAAGTGCGGGATATCCTCCATGGCGAAGAAGCCGCCGCTGCGCATCGCGGCGAAGAGCTGGCCGAGCTGCGCGACAAACAGCGGGGCGCGGGCGCGGGTGGCCGCGATCAGCCGGGTGAACAGGCCGTTGGGCAGCAGCCCGACATCCTCGGCGAACAGACAGAAGAGCAGGCGGGTCAGGAAGTGCGCGATGCGCTGCGGCTCCGCCCCATAGCGGCGCAGCAGCGTGGCCAGCTTGGCGAACTCCGCAGCGGCCTGCTCCGTCACCTGCTCGGTGGTCTGCGCGGCGCGGAACGCCTCCGGGTCGGTGAACAGGTCGCGCAGCAGCTGGAGCCCCGCCGGCGTCAGCAGATCGTCCAGCTCCAGCGTCACCACCCGCTTGACCGTGTTGGTGAAGTTGGTATGGATCTGGATCGTCGCCATATCCGAGACCACCAGCAGGGGCGGGCTCTGCAAGCTCTCGCGGTACTGGAGCAGCTGCTGGTAGGCCTTATCGAGGTTGGCGTGCTTGCCCTTGTACTCCCAGGCGAAGGCGCCGCGCTTCCAGACATCGGCCCAGCCCTGGCCGCCGCGCTGCTTGTCGGCGCCGGCCTCGAAGGCGTAGCGCGTGCCGGTCGGGTCGTCGTCGGTGGGCGAGGGGTGGCCGATCAGCGCGCAGAGATCGCGGAAATGCTCCTGGTAGCCCGAGCGCTCCTTCACCGACACCAGCCGCCACTTGGTCACGAACTCCTGCGGGGTCATGGGGCTCCGATGGTGAATGGTGAATGGTGAATGGTGAATTTGGATCACAGTATAGCATGCAGGGGCGGCTATGCGGTTGGGGGG
>JBAXES010000175.1:0-7635 GCA_037140315.1 Chloroflexales bacterium | reverse complement strand
CCCCCGCCCCCAGCATCGCTATCTAGCACCGACAGCCGCGGCCCGAGCGAGTATATGGCCGGCAAGGTCGCCGTGCAGGTCGTGCTCCCCGAGAGCACCGGCCACGGTGAGGACTGGAGCGCGGCGCAGATCGCGCAGGTACGCACGCAGATCCAGGCCGGCCTGGACTGGTGGGCCGCGCAGCTTCCCCTCGCCCATCTCAGCTTCACGCTCGATCTCCAGGTCGTCCCCAGCGCCCACGAGCCGATTGAGTACGGCATCATGGACGAGGGCATCTGGATCGGCGATACGCTCAGCCGCCTGGGCTTCAGCGGCGCGAGCCACTTCGATCAGGCCTACGCGGCAGACACCGCCCTCCGCGACACACTGGGTGCCGACTGGGCCACGACCATCTTCGTGGTCAACAGCAGCGGTCGCAGCGGCGGCACATTCCCCGATGGGCACTTCGCCTACGCCTACGTCAACGGGCCGTTTATGGTGCTCACCTCAGACGCGGGCAGCTACGGCAGCGGGCAGCTAGCGCCGGTGGTGGCCCACGAGTTCGGCCATATCTTCGGAGCCCTCGACCAGTACGCCATCGCCAGTATCGACTGCGCGCAAACCAGCGGCTACCTGAACGCGCCGACCAGCAACAGCCAGTACAACAGCTGCGGCTCGCATCTGCCGAGCATTATGATCGAGCTCCTCAGCGCCTTCAGCCGTGGCCAGATCGACCCCTCGGCGATGGCCCAGATCGGCTACCGCGACAGCGACGGTGATGGAATCATCGACCCCCTCGACACGACGCCCCAGCTCACGCTTAGGCCGACCCTCACCAGCGAGCCTGGCGGACGCCCCACGCTGAGCGGGTCGAGCTACGACATTGGCTTCCCCTCGCCCTTGCAGCAGAGCGTCAGCATCAACACCATCAGCGCTGTGGAGTACCGCGTTGACGGCGGCGCCTGGCAGCCGGTGGCCCTCGACAGCGCCCAGGAGCTTGGCAGCAAAACCTTCGCCAGCGTGCTGCCCCTCTATGACGGCGACTACACAGTCGAAGTACACGCCCGCAACAGCGCCGGCATCGAGTCGCAGGTCAGCAGCCTCGCCATTAACGTGAGCGGAGTTGGCCCGCGCCCCAGCTATAGCCCGAGCGCGCCAACGTTCACCACCAGCGCCGAGGTGAGCCTGCAGCTAGGTGCCCCTGAGGACACCCAGGCAGTCCAGATCAGCAGCGACCCGAGCTTCGGCGGCGCCGTATGGGTGACGTACCAGCCCAAGATGAGCGCCAGCCTGAGCAACCTTGATGGCAAGCAGACGATCTACCTGCGCTACCGCGACAGCCAAGGCCGCGAGTCGCTGGCCTTCCCCTTGAGCATCCAGCTCGACACGACGCCGCCCGAGGGCTCAGCCAACCGCGACCCAAAGAACCCGGACCGACTGCTCCTCAATGCGCACGACGACGGCACCGGCGTGGCCGAGATCGGCCTGATCATCAGCGGCAGCAGCCCGCTGTGGGTGCCCTTCCAGAGCAACCTACAGCTCGACAGCATCGGCGGCCTAGCCAGCAGCCTTAACCTTGGCAATGCGACGCCGATCAGCATCCTCTTCCGCGATGCGGCCGGCAACACGTCCGCACCCTACGCCATCACCAGGGCCACATTCGATGTCTACATCCCGCTGATCATTCGCTGAGCGGGCGCCACACTGCTCCGGTGCGACACTGGTTCTGCGGCGGCGCGGCAACACCGCATCGCCGCAGAACCAGTTTCTTGTGGGAGAGCGGGCACGCTGTCAGCGGGGCCTAGTCGGCCCCCCTACACGATCTGAGGCACCAGCCGGCGGTAGCTGGCGACGATCACCTGGCCGTACTGCCACGCGCCGACGGCGAAGAGGGCCTGCGCGATCGTCTGGGAGATCTGCTCACCCCAGATCATCGCCAGGGTCTGGTTCGGCAGCTGCGTCATCCGCGACATGGCCAGCACCACGACCAGCGTGATCAGGAAGAGCAGGCCAGTCAGCCACATGCGGCGGCCCCAGGCGGCGGCGATCAGCATGCCGAGCAGGGCGATGTTGGCGATGCTGCTCTGGATGATCAGCACCACACGCCACGGACCGCCGGCAACCCACAGGGCCAGGGAGGCCGCGAAGCACAGGCCAATAATCAGCGCAGGGACCAGCCAGGGGCGCGGCAGGCCAGGCTGCGCCCGGAAGACCCGGCGGATCTGGTAGAGCGACCAGGCCAGCAGCGTGAAGCCCGGCGCGATCAGCGGGAAGAGGCCCAGGTTCAGCAGCGGGATGTCTGGCCCGCCGAACGCCATCACGATCTTCCCAGTGGCCTTGAGCGCCCCGCCAGCGACGGTCAGGATCGTGCCGATCAGCGCCATACGACCGAGGGTGCCGTCCAGCTGCAGCACCATCCGCGTGAGCAGGATCAGGCCGAGCGCTGAAAATACTACCGTCAGGTAATCCTCAAATGCCAGCGAGATGGGGTACTGCATGGTCATTGCTTCCTTCGAGATGCGCGGGTGGCCTGCGTATATTGTATATATGTCCAGATTTTTCGCAAATTCACTAGGCGGGCAGACGGTAGTAGGCATAGGTGCGGTCACGGCGAAAGCCACATGACTCATAGAGGCCCTGGGCGGAGGCATTTATGGTCTCAACCTCAATGCGGATGCGGCCCTGCCCACTGGCGACCATCCCGCCGATGCTGTGCATGAGCAGACGTCGGCCCACGCCGCGCCCGTGGAGATCGGGCCGCACGCCGAAGGTCGTGACATAGATCCAGCCCGCGTCCTCGATCAGGCGCAGGGTGCCGGCCAGCTGCCCATCAAGCTCGCCGAGGATGAAGCGGTTGGTCGGATGGGCCAGCCGCCGGGCGACGAAGCTCCGCACCATCGGCAGCGGGTCGGCGAAGGCTGCGGCCAGCACGACGGCCAGGCTCTCGGCGTCGGCCGGGCTGCACATCCGCCTCGCCAGCCCGGGCAGGGGCGCGGGTGCCGGGGGCACGGCGGCCAGATCGAGGGTGAGGCGGTGCTCGGCGTAGCGAAGGGCGGCACCGGCGGCGGCGGCGAAGGCCCGCCCCGACTCGGCCGCCAGATCGGACACAAAGATAGCGTCCCCCGCGCCACGCCCGGCGACCTGGGCGGCGGCGGCTGCCGCCAGGCCCCTGCCGACCCCGCGGCGGCGCCACGCGGGGTCGACGCAGAGGCAGGCCTCGGCATCAGGGCCGAAGTTGATCTGGGCGACCCCCACCAGGGCGTCGCCCTGGTGGGCCAGCAGCGCGGTGCAGTCGGGGTCAGCCGCAGGGATGATCGGGAGATCCAGGCCCTCAGCCCGATTACAGCGGGCCACCAGGGCCTGGGCGGCTGCGGCATCTGCGGTGCTAAGCGGTACGGGGGCGGTGATCGTGATACTCACGCGGCTCCTTGGGCGGAATTCAGCGGGGCCAGCGCCACAGCGGTGCCGGCCCCGCTATCGTAGCAGATACTTTATTTGTCGATTTCACACAAATCAACACGTACAGAGCGACCTTGCCGCAGGGGATGTTCTCGCGTAGAATGGGGCCGGACCCTCAGCACAACACAGCGTCACAAGGAGGTAGCGCAATGGAGTTCCAGCCCAACGATGATCAGCAGATGCTCCGCGATATGGTGCGCCAGTTTGTGGAGAAAGAGGCCCGGCCGACGGTCGCCGAGCGCGACGAGCACGGCATCTGGCCCACCGCCCTGGTGAAGCAGATGGGCGAGCTCGGCCTGCTCGGCGTGGCGGTGAGCGAGGACTACGGCGGTGCCGGCCTCGACTACATCTCCTACGCGATCGTGATCGAGGAGCTCAGCCGAGTGGACGCCTCGCTCGGCGTGATCGCCTCGGTGAACAACTCCCTGGTCTGCCACGGTATCGAGAAGTTCGGCACAGAGGAGCAGAAGCGCGAGCTGCTCACGCCGCTGGCCGCCGGCCGCACCCTCGGCGCCTTCTCGCTCAGCGAGCCCGGCGCCGGCTCCGACGCCGCCGCCCAGAAGACCACCGCCGTCCGCGACGGCGACTCCTACGTGATCAACGGGGTGAAGAACTGGGTGACGAACGGATCCCAGGCCGATACGATCGTGCTCATGGCGATGACTGACCCCTCCAAGGGGGTCAAGGGCATCAGCGCCTTCCTGGTCGACACCCGCGAGCCCGGCTGCCGGGTGGTGAAGGTCGAGAACAAGCTAGGCATCCGCAGCGCCCACAGCTCGCAGATGGCCTACGACGACTGCCGCGTGCCGGCCTCACGCCGGCTCGGCGAGGAGGGCCAGGGCTTCAAGATCGCCATGACCATCCTCAACGCCGGGCGCATCGGCATCGCCGCCCAGGCCCTCGGCATCGCCCAGGGCGCCTACGAGACCGCCCTCGGCTACACCAAGGTGCGCGAGCAGTTCGGCAAGCCCATCCACGAGTTCCAGGCCGTCGGCTTCACCCTCGCCGATATGGCCACCCGGATCAAGGCCGCCCGCCTGCTCACCTACGAGGCCGCCTGGCGCAAGGACCAGCACCTCGACTATGTCAAAGACGCCGCGATGGCCAAGGTCTTCGCCTCGGAGACGGCCATGTGGACGGCGACGAAGGCGGTGCAGCTCCACGGCTCGAACGGCTACTCCAAGGAGTACCCCGTCGAGCGCTACTTCCGCGACGCCAAGATCACCGAGATCTACGAGGGCACCAGCGAGATCCAGCGCCTGGTGATCTCGCGGGAGATCACCAAGGACTAATGCGGGAGCCGCAGGCTCTGGAATAATCATATGCTCGCTTAAAATCGCCAGCTCCGCTGGCGATTTTAAGCGAGCATATGTAGGTTTTAGGAGAGCAGCCGGCTGAGGGCGCGGATGAGCGGGGCGAGGTCGGGCGGGATGCTGCCGTCCATCACCTCGGCGCGGCGCACCCGGCTGCCGATCCGCGCGGCGATCTCGTAGGCGCTGCCGTCGGGCGGCTGCCGCGCGCCTGCGGGCGTATGGCGGGCCAGGCCGCTGCGCAGAGCCTGGCGGGCCAGCTTCGCCAGGGCGGCGACACCCAGGTGGTGCCGGCCGACGGCGGGCCGGGCTGCTCCTCAGGCTGGGTCGGGTCGCTCATGGCAGCACCATGCTCTGGGTAATTCGCTCGAACTGCGCGCTCGCCTGGGCGAAGGACTGCTCCGGGGCGGCGATGCTCACGTAGTACGAGCGGTCTCTGGCGATCACCAGGTACTCGCGGGCGTGGACGACCACCGGCAGCGAGGTCCGCCGGGGCATGTCGATCGGCTGCACGACATAGGCGTACTCCAGCAGGATGGCCCGCTGGCCTGCCAGGGTCGCCTCGCCGTCGGCGAGCAGGTGGTAGCCCGTAAGCTGGGCGTGCTCCTGCACCCGCCGGTCGAGCAGCGTCTGGAGCGTGGGCGGGTCGGCCGGGTCGAGGTCGCGCCGCTCGACGCTGAGGGCCGTCTTGAATGCCGATGCCGTCTGCGGGTCCTCCGCCTTGAGCAGCAGGTCCTGGAGCGTGTCGACGCTGATCCAGCCGGCGGGGTAGGCCAGGCGCAGACCGGCGTCGGGCTCGGCGTAGGGCTGGGTGCGGCCTGCGGTCTGCGCCATCAGCAGCCAGCCGAGGCCCAGGGCGATCAGCGTCACCAGGGCCACGCCCAGATCCTTGGGCACGGTGCGCAGGCGATAGACCGGCGTATCGATACTCATGACGCGGGCCTCCCGGTCTGGCGCAGAGTGACGTCGATGCTGCGGCGCATCAGGGCCACCAGGGTGAAGAAGGCGGCGAGGGCCACGGCCAGGCCGAGGGCGAGCGAGCGCCAGTACTCGACGCCCAGGCCGACGGCGCTGACCTCGCCGATCAGCCAGCTGAACAGGCCGTTGAGGGCGGCGGAGAGGGCGAAGCCGGCGGGCACCCACCAGGCCGGCCGGTGCGTGAACTTGGCCTCGGCAATGAAGTAGCCCATCAGGCCGCCGAACGACGCCTGGGCCAGGGCCGCCGTCACGGCGTTGATCACCCCCGGCCCGAGGGCCACGCCGCCATTGTCCAGCACATAGCGCAGGTTTAGCAGGGTGGCCACCCCCAGGCCCGCCACCGTGCCGTAGACGATCCCGTCCATGCGCTCATCGAACTCGGGCGTCGCGTAGACCAGCAGGCGCACGGCGGCGTAGGCGACGGCCTGCCATGTGACGCCGGCGATCAGGATGGAGGCGGCGAGCGAGGTGGCGCTGCTGGCCGAGGCCCACAGGCGCACCTGGAACCAGTCCTCGATAACGCGCCGGCCGAGCACGTCGGCGAGGATGAGGGCCAGCAGGAAGACGCCGGCCACACGCAGCTTCGGCTCGGGCTCCAGGCGATCCTGGCGGTAGAAGAAGACCAGCCAGATCGCGGAGGGCACCACCGCCAGCACCACGCCCGCCAGGGTCAGCGCCGGGCCGCTCAGGGGGCCGATCATGCCGGCGAGGTAGGCCACCAGGGCGCTGATCAGGCCCATGCTCACGATCTGGACCAGCCCGGCCCGCCAGAATCCGGCGTGGGGCTTGTTCACCGTGGCGAAGTGGCGGTCGCAGTAGGCCCGCTGGCCAAGGATGTGATACGGCGGGCGCAGGGGATCATCGCAGATACAGCATGTGAGCTGGCGATCATCGCTCATCGGTACGCCTCACAGTGTTCTTTAATTATTGGGTGTCGGCGACGAAGTCGCCGACACCCAATAATTAGGAAAGATTACCGGCTGCGCCGGATCTCGGCGTCTACGCGGTGCGGGTTGCCGGCGTCGGGCGGGATGACGACCTGGCCGTCGGCCAAAATGGGCCGGTAGCCGCGGGCGAACACGATCACGCTGTAGGACTCGCCCCTGGGGACTGCCGCGTCGGTCTGGAAGACCCCGCTGTCGTCGGTGGTGCCGAGGGTCAGGATCTCATCGGCGCTGAGGTTATCGTCGGCGGCGGCCTGGCTGGCGGTGAGGCCGGGCTTGATCACGAAGAACTGCACCCCGCCCACGCCGCGGTGCGTGTCGGCGTCGGTGATGGTGCCCTTCAGATAGACCAGGTCGCTGCTGCTGGTGGGCGGCGCGGGCGGGGCCTGGCCGGTGGTGCAGACCACCAGCGTCACCTCGTCGACAAACATGCTCGATATGTTCCCGCGCGGGTTCTCGGCCGAGAAGGCCAGGCGCAGAGTCTTGCCGGCGTAGGCCGAGATATCGGCGCTCTGCTCTTGCCACGAGTCAGTCGCCTTCGGGGATGGGATCTCCTCCAGGGTCTTCACCATGTCGCCGCTCGCGCTGGTCAGGGCGACGCTGAACTTGGCGTCGTCGGAGAGGATGCCGAGCAGGCCGCTGAACTCCTCGTGGGTGTAGCGGGCGTAGGCGAGGGTGATGCTGGTGGCGTTCGCGGGCAGCTTCACATCCTGGTAGATCGACTGGAGCGGCTCCTGGTCGCTGCCGCCGAGCCAGGCGCTGCGCTTCCCGCTGCGCGGCAGCTGCGTGTCGATCAGGGCGGCCTCGCCGCGCGAGACCTGGGTCCAGCCGCCGTCTTGCTCAAATCCGCCGTTGACGATCACATCGGCGCAGCCGGCGGGCAGGGCCTCGACCGGCGGCGGCGCGCTCGGCCCGCCCGAGGGCAGGTCGCCGGCTGGCGCGGCGGGCGGCGACCTGCCCTCGGG
>JBAXES010000174.1:0-7653 GCA_037140315.1 Chloroflexales bacterium | reverse complement strand
CCCCTCCCCCTGGCCCTCTCCGCGCCGCCAGCAATCACCCATCCGGCTGGGGTGTCGCCCCTGAACACGCCGAGCATGGTGGCGTCCATGGCCACGCCCAGCGAGCAGGTGCCCATCGGCACCCTCCTGCGCATGCTCACGACCGGCAGCCCGATCCGCTCGGTGGCATTCAGCCCCAGCGGCGAGCTGCTGGCCGCCGGCTACGATGACCACACGGTTGGCCTGTGGCGGCTGAGCGACTACAGCCACGTGCGCACCCTGAAGGGGCACACCAGCAGCGTGCGCAGCGTCTTCTTCGCGCCCGAGGGCGGCCTGATGGCCACCGGCAGCGACGATGAGACGGTGCGGATCTGGAATGTGAGCGACGGGGAGCCGCGCCGGCAGCTGCGCATCCCCGGCTGCCCGGTTGAGAGCATCGCCTTTAGCCCTAGCGGCAAGCTGCTGGCCGTGGGCGGCTGGGGCAGCACGATCACGCTCTGCACCGTCGAGGGCGATCAGGTGCGCATCCTCGACACCCTGCCCTGCCCTTTTGTCCACAGCCTGAGCTTTAGCGCCGATGGTAAGCTGCTCGCCGCCGGCTGCTACGACGGTGCCGTCTACCTGTGGGACACGACCGACCACCGGCCCGCCGGACAACTCGGCGGATTCGCCAGCTTTATCTACAGCGTCGCCTTCAGCCCCGACGGCGCGTATATCGCCGCCAGCAGCCAGATGAGCATCCGGGTCTGGCGCCTCAGCGACCGCAAGCCGATCGAGACGTTTCAGGGCCACCGCGGGCCGGTGCGCTCGATCATGTTTAGCCCCGATAGCCAAGTGATCGCCAGCGTCAGCGAGGATCGCGGCGCACGACTCTGGCGTCTCAGCGACGGCAATCTGATCGCCCCCGCCCTCGACCACCGCGCCGGTGTGGCCAGCCTCGCCTATCACCCCAACGGTCGTCTGCTCGCCACTGGCACCCACGACGGTCGGATCTGCCTCTGGCAGCTCTAGCAACACCACGCACGGTGAGGGTGTGGGAGAGCTTCGCTCTCCCACAAAAAACGCTGGTTCTGCTGCGGCGCGGCTATGCCGCGCCGCAGCAGAACCAGTGCGGCATGTGCCTGCTGGGCAGATGGGGAGGGCTAGCCCCTCCCCGAACGCCTCTCCCTGCGTGATCGTGTACAATGCCCGCTCATGGAGCCAACTATCTGAGGAGCTGTGTCAATATGGGTGTCGAGTTCGTCTGCTGCCCCGCCTGCGATCAGAAGCTCGGCCTGCAAAGCTATGTGGGGGCCGGCTCACTGCTGGTCTGCGCGAATGAGCATTGTGAGGCCAACCTGCGCGTGGTCGGCCTGCGCCCGCTGCGCGTTGAGCAGGTGCCCGAGCGCGCGACCTACAGCGTCGACCACCGGCCCGAGTCGTATGGTTAGGCGTCCGCCGCTGCGGGCGCTGCTCGCCGCCCTGCTGCTGGCCCCGCTGCTGAACGGCTGCCTGCTGCTCAGCGGCGAGCAGACGACGATCGACCTGCTCGCCGGGGCCGGCAATCTGAGCACCACGTTCGTCAGCGCCGAGGGCGGCGAGGAGCGGACGGTGCAGGTGGGCAAGGGCTCCGCCGAGCTTCAGGCCATCGCCGTCGTCTCGCTGGAGTCCGGCGACCTGCAGATCGAGCTGCTCCAGCCCGATGGCTCGGTGGCCTTCGCCATCGCCGGTCGCCCCGACACGCAGATGACGCGCAGTGGCCCGGTGCGCGGCGACGCGAGCGGCACGGTGCGCTACCGGGTCTCGGCGCGCGGCGCCCACAACGGCTCGTTTCAGATCTTCTTTCAGCCGTAAACTAAAGAGAGGTTTGGAGAGAATATTATTCTCTCCAAACCTCTCTTTTTAGCGCAGCATCAGCATGCGCCCGGTGCCGACCTGCTCCAGGCTGCGGGCCAGGTCGCCGGTGCCGGCGAGCATAGCCCCGATCACGCTGTGCGGGATGGCCAGCAGCCTGATCGGCGTCGTGCTGATCACGCTGGCCATCGGCGGGCCGCCGCGCAGCAGCTCCAGCTCGCCGAAGAACTCCTCTGGCCCGATCTGGGCCACCACCTGCGGCTTGTCGCCCGCGCGCTCGGAGTCGCGCCGGACCACCGCCGCCCGCCCCGACTCGATCAGGTAGAAGCGCCCGCTTGGCGCGCCCTGGCGCACGATCATGGCCCGCGCCGGGTGCTCCACCCGCTCGGCGTGGCGCGCCAGGTCGCGCAGGGCCGTCCGCGGCGCGTCGTGGAAGAGCGGGATCCGCTCCAGCAGGCGCACGATCTCGAGCAGGGCCACCCCCTCGCCGGCGTGCGGCGCGACCTCCCGGAGCACCCGCTCGATCTGGGCCCCGGGTAGGAACAGCAGGTCGCTCCCGATGGTGGCGCGGTAGGCGCGGCTCGTCACCTGGGCCAGGTCATCGCCCACCTCGCCGAAGAAGTCGCCCCGGTGCAGCTCGCTCACCAGCTCGCCGCCCGCCTTCACGGCCACCTCGCCGGCCTCGACGATCCACAGGCCCGAGGGGGCCTGCCCGCCCGCCAGGAGCAGCTGTCCGGCGGCGGCGTGGCGCGACTCTAGGGTGGCGGCCAGATCGCTCAGCTCGCGGTCGTCGCAGACGGCGAAGATCTCAACCTTGCGCAGCAGGCGCAGCCGGGCCTCGCTCACATCGCCGAAGGATCGCGAGAGCTCGCCGGCCCAGGGGGTGTTCGGGAAGATCTGGCGGTTGGACGCCTCGCGCTCGGGCCAGGGCAGGGCGTCGTAGGCGGCGCGGATGGCCCGCCGGGCGAAGCTCGCCCCAGCCTGCTCCTCGAGCGTCGTCACCGTGTAGCGCAGCACCTCGGCGTAGCGCGCGCCCTGTACGTCGAGCGGCCCCGCCGTGAGCGACGGGCTGACCCGCGCCTGCTCGCGGTCGAGGGTGATGTCCCAGTTGGCGGTGGCGGCCAGCACGTCCATGCGGTCGTCGAGGGCCTGGGCGCGCCGGCCCCCGTAGAGCTCGTAGAGCAGCCGGTAGCAGCCGGCGTAGCAGTGCTGGAAGGCGCGCTGGATCCGCTCGGCCTCGCTCATCGCCGGCTGGAGCGGCCAGCTCAGCCCGCGCGTGCTGATCTGGCGCAGCGTGAGGTAGTGGGTGGCCCAGGCCGCCGCCCATAGGCCCGACGAGAGCGTGAGCGCGGCCAGGGCCGGCGGCGTGTTGCGCCAGGCCGGCAGCAGCTCCATCAGGTAGCTCACCGTCTGCGCGGCGATGCCCAGCCAGAGCAGGAGCCAGCACCAGAGCAGCCGCGAGTCGCGCAGGCCGATCAGCTGGGGCAGCAGCAGGGCCAGGGCCACCACGCTCAGGTAGATCGGCGCGGCCTCGACCACCACCCAGGCGAAGCGCGCCCCCGGCTGGGCCGTCTGGATCAGCCCGATCGTCAGGCCGCCGGCCAGGAAGGCCATGCCCAGCATCAGGGCGCTGGCTGCCAGCTCGCCCGGCCGCGACTGGTGCAGGTCGATGTCGAGCAGGGTGATGAACCCGGCGAACATCAGCAGCAGGAATCCGGCGATCCGCAGCCCCGCCCAAATCGCCGAGAGCCCCGGCAGGAGCAGGTATCCGCCCAGGGCCGTCAGCTCGATGGCGGTCACGGCGAGGAAGCTGTTGAGCGCCTGGCCGACCCGCGCGCCCCCGTAGTTGGCCTGGAGGGCGATCTGGGCCGCGAGGGCGGCCAGCCAGAGCAGCGGCGCGATCACGGCGGCCTGGAGGCCGTAGCGCAGCGGCAGGCCGGCCAGGGCCAGGGCCAGGGCCGAGAAGGCTGCGCCGGCCACCAGCGGGCTGCGCCCGTAGCCGCGTCGGGCGGCCCACGCGGCGGCGGCGCGCACTAGGCCCCAGGCGGCGAAGATCAGGCCCATGCAGAGCGGCACGACAATTGCTAGGATGATCACGAGCGCCACGAGCTTCCCCGTCGCGCTGCCCTCCCACAGCTGGAGGATCACGCCGACTAGCTGCCGCTGCCAGAAGAGGCTGGCCAGCACGATCGCCAGGGCGGTGTAGGCCGCCGCGAGCAGGCCGTAGATGGCGAAGAAGCGCTCCTCGCCGCTGAACTGGGCGCGGCTGCGCAGTTTCTGCCAGAGCGGCCCGCTGATGAAGTCCAGCGCGCGCCGGCGCAGGTTCGGCAGGCGCAGCAGATCGACCAGGATGAAGTAGCCGTCCAGCTCCAGCAGCGGGTTGAAGTTGAACAGGGCGGCCAGGTAGCATGCCACGGCCAGCTTGTAGGCCGCGGCGGCCAGCAGCCCGCCGGGGAGCACGGAGGCCGCCACCGAGGCCAGTGACCCCACCAGCATGTCGCAGAGCGGGCCGGCCAGCGAGACCAGGATGCGGGCGCGCTGGCCGGCCAGCCAGATGTCGCTGGTGTCGACGAAGGCGGCGGGCATGCCGTAGTAGATCATCACGCCGCCGCGCAGCACCCGCCGCCCGCCGTGCTTCACCGCCAGGGCGTGCGACAGCTCGTGGAGCACAAAGGAGACCAGCAGGGCCGCCCACAGGGCCAGCAGGCTCAGCAGCACGTTGTCGGGGCTGAGCACCTGGTAGGAGCCGCCCTGGCCCGCCCTCAGGGCGAAGCAGGTCAGCCCGGCGACGGTGAGCAGGGCGTGGATAGCGGCGAAGGGCCGGGTGAAGAGCAGCCGACCGCCCGCATGGTAGAGCGCGCCCGCGAACCTGTCGATGCCGCCGATGTCGAAGGTGCGCTCGCGCAGGGCGTCCAGCAGCTGCCCGCCCTTGCCCTCGACGCTGCGCGCCTCCTCGTGGCCGCGCAGGTTGTGGTAGACGCCCACCGGCGCGTCGGCCAGGAATCCGTGGCCGCGCAGGCTCTGCACCAGGTCGGCCACGGGCAGGAGCTGCTTGAAACGCAGGAAGCCGGTGGTGGCCAGCTGCGCGACGCTCTGGGTGCCGTCCATCGCCAGCCAGAGCTCGCGCTCGGCCGCCGTGAGGCGCAGGTAGCTGCCGCCGGGGCTGCGCAGCACCGTGAGGCTCTGGCCGCCCTCGCTCACCGTCTCCTCGGCCACGCCGGTGATGCGCTGCGGCCGGTACTGGGCGAAGTCGACCCGCCGGGCCAGCCGCTCCCAGAGATCGACCGAGCTGGTGTCGGCTACCGGGCGGGTGGCGATACGGCGAGATAGCCCGCGGTAGAGGCCGCGCGGGGCCGCGCTTGCCTCCGGGGCGCTCACACGCTCCTCCAGTGCGCGCCATGGTGCGGCGGCGGGTGTCGTCACGGGCGGTTCCTTGTCAGCTGAAGCTCATCATACTCTTATCAACGCCGCAGAACAAACAAACCGGAGCATACGTCATAGAGAGCAGATATTGGCACCATCGTAACACTAGGGAGCAACGCCGATGAATGAGCACACGGTACATCTCAAGCTCGATCTTCGCGTCTGGCAGGATGAGCGTTTGGGCCAGCGCTGGCGGCTCGCCTACCTCGACGGCGACGCCGAGACGGTGATCACCTTCCCTGACTCGGCGGCCCTCGGCGACTTTATCGCCGAGCGGCTCGGCCTGAACCTGCTCGATGTGCCGATGCCTGCCATGGCGGTGGACGCCGCGTGATTGACATAGGCGCAGAGAGGGTGTGGGAGAGCGAAGCTCTCCCACAAAAAAGACTGGTTCAGCTGCGGCGTGGCGTAGCCGCGCCGCAGCTGAACCAGTGCGGCATGTGCCTGCTGGGCACACAATATGCCAGCGAAACTGGCATATTGCGGCAAACCTATCAGATACTTCTGGGGGGCCGCAGGCCCCCTGATCCCTTGACGCGGCCTATTGGCTCGGCTACAATGCTCGGCTGGCGCTAGCAGAGTCGTCAATGATGCCGACACGTCAAGGAGAATCTATGACTGCCCCATCCGAAACCACCACGTACACGGTTGAGTATATGCCCTCCGACCTGCCTGGGCCAAAGGCGAAGGCCCTGGTTGATCGCGACGGCCTGGTGATGGCGCCGATGGGGCGGGTCTACCCGCTGGTGATCGAGCACGCGTTGGGCTGCGAGGTCTGGGATGTTGACGGGAACCGCTTTCTGGATATGACCTCTGGGATCGCGGTGCTGGCGGCGGGCCACTGCCACCCCCGGCTGATCCAGGCCGCCCAGGATCAGATCTCCCGCTTCACCCATATGGCGGGGACGGACTTCTACAATGAGCCGATGATCAAGGCGGCCGAGAAGCTGGTCTCGCTGATGCCGGGCGGCGCGGGCTGGCAGGTCTTCTTCACCAACAGCGGCACCGAGGCGGTGGAGGCGAGCATCAAGCTCGCCCGCTACGTCACCGGCCGGCAGAACGTGATCGGGTTCTACAGCTCGTTCCACGGGCGCAGCTACGGCAGCCTCTCGCTCACCGCGTCGAAGGCCCGCCAGCGCCGCGGCTTCTTCCCCCTGCTGCCCGGCACATTCCACGCCTTCTACGCGAACCCCTACCGCCCCCCGCTGAACACCTCGCCAGCTGCGGTGACGGAGACCTGCCTCGGCTTTATCGAGAACACGCTCTTCCAGACCACCTGCCCCCCCGACGAGGTGGCGGCGATCATCGTCGAGCCGATCCAGGGCGAGGGCGGCTATGTCGTGCCGGCGCCGGGCTTCATCCGCGGCCTGCGCGAGATCTGCGACCGCCACGGGATCATGCTGATCGCCGACGAGGTGCAGAGCGGCGTGGGTCGCACCGGCAAGATGTGGGCGTTTGAGCACGAGGGGGTCGTCCCCGACATCGTGGCCTCGGCCAAGGGCCTCGGCGGCGGCCTGCCCCTCGGCGCGATGATCGCCCGCGAGGCCCTGGCCCGCCAGTGGCAGCCCGGCTCGCACGGCAACACCTACGGCGGCAACGGCCTCACCTGCGCGGTTGCCCACGAGCTGCTGACCATGGTCGAGGGTGAGCTGATGGCCAACGCCGCCCGGGTCGGTGCCCATATGCAGTCCCGCCTAGCGGGCCTGAAGGCGCGCTTCCCGCAGATCGGCGCGGTGCGCGGGCGCGGCCTGATGCTCGGCGTGGAGTTTATCGACCCGGCCACCGGCCACGCCGCCGGCAGGCTGGCCGACGCGGTGATGGAGGACTCGTTCCGCAAGGGGCTGCTCCTGCTCACCTGCGGGGCCTCGACGATCCGCTTCTGCCCGCCGCTCACCCTCAGCGAGGCCCAGGCCGACGAGGCCGTCGAGCGATTCGCCCTGGCGATCTCCGCCTGTACGGCGTAGGGCGCACCTCCCTGCGGGGGTGTGGGGGCGGCGAAGCCGCCCCCACGTCTTTTTTTCGCCCTAACAGAGGCGTGGTCTGGGGCGCAGCTCAGGGCTGTTGCAAATTGCACGGGCCCTGCGCGTGCCCGTGATATAATCCCCCATATGGGTGTGATCTGGCTTGTCGGCGCTATTGTCGTTGGCGCAACCCTCTACTGGCTGGTGATCATCGGCGAGGGCGCGTACCTTGGCCCGTGGGCCGTCCGCATGATCTACCGGCTCGGCGCGCCCCACTACGACGCGGTGCGCGCCGCAGTCGTGGCCGAGGACTCGGCGCTGCTCCTCCCGCTGCTCCGCGAGGCCCTCGCCGCCACTGATCGCCCGCGCGTGCTCGATGTGGCCACCGGAACTGGTCGTGTGCCGCTGCTGCTCGCTCAGGGCGCGGTCCCCACCGGCGAGATCATCGGCCTTGACC
>JBAXES010000173.1:0-7659 GCA_037140315.1 Chloroflexales bacterium | reverse complement strand
GGTCGGGCCTTCGCGATCCAGCCCAGCAGCAGGGCGTGGATCGACTGCTGGACGACAGCCTGGAGCAGCGGGTTGAAGAGCTTGTCGGATTGGGTGCACTTATGGTCGCGCAGCTCGGCGAAGAAGGTGAAGACGCTGATCGTCAGCGCGCGTAGTCCGTCATAACCGAGGCTGGCCCCGGCGAGGCTGGCCGCGAGATGCTGCTGGAATCGCTCGCGGATGAAGCTGTCGAGCAGGGCGTACTTATCCTCGAAGTGGGCGTAGAAGGTGGCCCGGTTCACCGTCGCCCGCTCGGCCACATCCTGCACGCTGATTGTGGTGAAGGTCTTCTCGGCCAGCAGCGCGGCGAACGCCTGGAGCAGCAGGGCGCGCGTGCGCACGGCCCGCGGGTCGCTGCGGTTGATCTTCGATGGCTCGATCATAGCGAAAATAACACCTGTGGCGCAGTGTTGCCTAAACAACAGACGCGCCCGTTTGCTGGTTGACGCGCCGGGGTGACACTGGCTACAGTATACCCAACAGCTGTTGCGTAGGCAACAGATTTAGGAGGTTCAACCGCTATGAACATCGCGCTCTGGGTGCTACAGGTGCTGATGGCGTTCGCGTTCGGGGCGGCGGGTGCGATGAAGAGCACCCAGCCGATCGAGAAGCTGTCCAAGTCGCTGCCGTGGACGGGCGAGGTGTCGCCGGGGCTGGTGCGCTTCATCGGTATCAGCGAGCTGCTCGGCGGGATCGGCCTGATCCTGCCGGCGCTCACCGGCGTGCTGCCCTGGCTGACGCCACTGGCCGCAGCCTGTCTAGCGCTGGTGATGCTGCTCGGCGCCGGCTTCCACGTAATCCGCAAGGAGTACAGCACCATCGCCCCGAGCGTGCTGCTGCTGCTGCTCACCCTGTTCGTGGCCTACGGGCGCTTCATGCTGGCCCCCTTCGTCTGAGCCAATGCTGCATGATCAGGATTCAGCACCGTAGACGTGCGGCAGCCGAGGCGCATCGCCCCCTGCCGCCCCCGCGCTTGGCCTAGTTACTTTTTGACAACTTTGGGTTCGCAGAGTATACGTCAGGTTCTGCGAGCTGTCAAACGGTAGTGCCTCGTCACAGCCTTCGGGGCTGCGCCCCAAACCTGCTTTCTGTTAGGTTCTGGCGGCGCAGCCGCCAGAACCTAACAGAAAAAGAACATGGGCGCAGCCGCCCCCGCTCCCCCACAGTCGCCCTGTTGCCTAGGGCATCCCGCCCCATGTCTCCCTGAGTATCTGATGGCCGCCGGGCCAATGGTGCCGGAAGAAACATCCTCGCCTGTCACCCCGAGCGGAGCGAGGGGTCTTCCCGCGCACGAGCCTGGAAGACGCCTCGCTCCGCTCGGCATGACAACCCTTGTTTCTGAGGAGCGGAGCGAAGGGTCTACCCACTCGAAGGTGGTAGATGAGCATGACCGAAACACCCACAGGGTGACGTTTGCGGTATTGCGGGGATATGCGTATTGTTGGGCCTGGGGACGCTGGCCCCGAGCCTCGGCAATAAGCCCGGATGTTTAGGCGGCAGCCCCAGAGCAAGATGCGCTAGCGTATCTCCGCAGCCGCCCGCCGCCCGAGCTCGACGGCGAAGTTCGTGCCGCGATCCCAGGGGTAGACCTGGCTCATGCTCGCCCAGTAGAGCCCGCGCAGCGGGGTGGTGATCGGCGGGATGTTCCGGCTGTGGCCCACCGGCGCGATCGGCTGGGCGTAGGGCTCGCGGTGCAGCCAGTGGGCGCGCACCCAGCTGCGCTCGAACTGCGGGTTCACTCGCTTCAGGGCGGGCAGGAAGATATCGAGCAGCTCGCCCTCGCTCATGCGGAAGTACTCGTGCTCGGGCTCCAGGTAGTCGCCGCAGTAGACAAGGTGGTCGCCGCCGTAGTGCTCCGACCCAATAAAGTTGGTGTGCTCCACCAGCGCCAGGAAGGGGAACTCGCCCTTGGGGGGCATCAGCCAGTAGATCTGGTCGAGCAGCTTCTGGCGCAGGGCTAGGGTCAGCACCACCGCTCCCATCGAGCGCAGCTTCGTGAGCTGCTCGGTGTAGCTGCCTGGCAGCTGCGGTGCCAGCTTGGCCAGCAGCTGTGGCGCGCCGGTGACCAGCAGGCGGTCGAAGGTCGCCCCCGGCGCGCCCGCTGCGATCAGCTCCCAGCGGCCATCCTCCAGCTGGCGGGTGGCGCTCACCGGGGCGCTCAGGTGTACATTGGCCCCCTGCGACTCAACCGCCCGCTGTAGCGCGTCCACAAAGCCCTGGAACCCACCCCGGTAGTAGCCCAGCTTAAAGCTGCGCGCCTTGAAGCGCGACCAGAGCCAGGCCATGTTCACCTCGTCGGCGTGCGGGCCGAACTTGCCCTCTAGCAGCGGGCGGATCAGCGTGCGGTAGGCCGGCTCGCCCATCCAGCGCTGCGTCCAGCGCGCGGCGGTGGCCTGCTCCAGCCCGCGCCAGTTATTTGTCACATACTTCAGGTAGGCGATCGCCGCCCCGAAGCGCACCCGGTCGATGAGCGGGATGCCGGGGAATTGCAGCACCGGCAGTACCCCGTCCAGGGCGAAGGGCTGGCCCTGCCACAGCTGCGCCGTCACCGCGCTGCGGAAGAAGAGCTGCTGACGAAAGCCGATCTCTTCGGTCAGCTTAATAATCGCGGCGTCAGTCTGAAAGATGTGGTGGTAGAAGCGCTCGAGTGGCCAGTCCCAGCCCGCATCGCGGAACCCGGCGGCGAGCCCGCCGGCAACCTTATCCGCTTCAAAGACCGTGACCTCGTGGCCGTCGCGGGCAAGGTCATAGGCGGCCGAAAGGCCGGCGATGCCGGCGCCAACAATCGCAATCTTCAAGGCAGCACTCCGGGGGCACTATCGTCGCGCTCGACCTCGGCGACATCGGGGGGTGGCGGATCTCCGGGGTGCTCCTTGATCTGCGCGGCGCGCTCCATATCGCGCCAGCTGACGCTCTCGCGCAGCATATAGATCGCGCCGAGCACGGTGATCGGCAGCCAGAGGGCCACGTGGAGCACCAGGGTGTAGCCGGTGGCGGCAGCCTGTGGCACGCCGAACTGGGTGAGCACCTTAATCCCGGGCGTGTCGAAGGTGCCGACGTAGCCTGGGGTTGAGGGGATGGTGGTGAAGAGGTTCACCACCGCCGTCATCAGCATCAGCACCGGGAACGAGACGCTGAAGGGGAAGGCGTGCATCACAAACCAGTACTTGAGCGTCTCGCCGAGCCAGATCAAGGTTGACGTAAGGAAGATCACCGTCAGCTCGCGCGGGCTGCGCAGGGACTGGAGCCCGACGATGAATTTGTCGAACAGGCCGTGGACGCGCGGGCGGACGGCGGCGGGGAGGAACCGGTCGACGGCCAGGGTGTAGAGCTGGCTCATCTGCGCCGGCCGGGCCGCCAGGAGCATAAAGATCACCAGGGCCACGCCGAACAGGGCGCTGAATCCGATCACCAGCCAGCGGTAGGTCGGCGGCAGCGGGGCGAAGGGCAGCGTCGCGAAGACGAACAGCAGCATCACTAGGCCGTCGAAGAGCCGCTCCAGCACCACGGTGGCCAGGGAGGCGCTCATCGGCACGCCCTCCTTGCGTCGCAGCACATAGCTGCGCAGCACCTCGCCGGCCCGCGCCGGGTAGACGTTGTTGCCCATATAGCCAATCACCACCACCGGGAAGAGCCGGTGGGTCGGGATCGCTTTAATATGCCCGAGCATCGCGTGCCAGCGCCATGTGCGAACCCAAACAACCACCCCGTAGACGCCGATCCCCGGTAGGAGCCACCAGTAGTTCGCGCTGCGGAGGGTCTGCCAGAAGTTCCTTAGATCCAGGCCTGGGAGCGCGAAACTAAGGAAAAAGATACTGATGAGTAGGCCAACCCAGAGCTTCCAGCTACGCAACCCCGCATCCTTCTGCTAACGGATACAGACGGCACATCATACATCTGAGCGCTAGCCCTTGTCAAAGCTCTGGGCGTTTCGTGCAGGGCTGGTGCAAAGTCACCTCCCGGAGGGGGTGTGGGGGCGGCTTCGCCGCCCCCACGTTATTTTTTTGTCAGGTTTGGGCGGCTTCGCCGCCCAAACCTGACAAAAAGCGGGGTCTGGGGCGCAGCCCCAGGGACTTTGCACGAGCCCTGGCGTTTCGTGCGCTGCCTCTTGTGGAAAAAGAACTTATGTGCTATGCTGTGACGGAGCGAACGCTAGGGCTGCGGCGGTGGCGTCACCGTCGCTGGGACGATACCAGTACCAAGGGCAGGGCCCGGAAAGGCAGACGACGATGTACGAAAGGGAGATCGTCTACGACCCGGAGACGCGGGATTTTGCGATGTATCTAGGTGGTGAGCTCGTGGGCTTCGCCCGCACCTATCAGGAGGCAGAGGTCACCCTCGACCAGCTGGTGTTTGAGCTGATCAACGGCCAGTACCTTCGCGAGGCCGCGTAGCTTCCGCTGATCGTATCGTCTGCCCCCTCCTCGTGTATAATGCCCGGCATGTGGTGCTGATCATGGTGAGTTGGGGAGTTTGTATGGCAGAGCCAACCAGCTGGTGGGGGCGGATGCTCGCCGCCGTGAGCCGCGAGTATGAGCGGCGTATTCGGGCCGCAAGCCTAGTGACCGAGTACGGGGCGGCGCATGGGTCGCACCATAGCCACGAGGATGATGATGGCGACGCCGCCGAGATTGTGAACCTGCCGCGCGGCTCGCTGCTGCGGCCGGTGTTTCATACCGAGGACGGCCCGGCTGGGAATGAGCATTCTCACTCCTCCTGATCGGCCTTGCAGGCGTAGAATTGTCCACCTCCCGCTGGGGGTGTGGGGGCGGCGAAGCCGCCCCCACGTTTTTTGTTGGGTTTGGGCGACGAAGCCGCCCAAACCCAACAAAAAGCGGGTCTGGGGTGCAGCCCCCGGGGGCGTTGCAACAGCCCTGGATAGGGCCTGCAGCCCTCTTGGCATTTATTGCGGCTCGTGGTATACTCATTACATATAAACAATCTTGTTGCTCTGAGTAACAATCCTCCCAACCTCTACATATTGGCATCAACCTACCATGGAGCTCTTCCCATGGACATTAAGCTAGGGACCGCAAAGGCGACAACGTCCGAGGTGACGTACGTCCGTATGGGCATGGCGCACCCTGAGCGCGCGATCCTCATCTACTGGGCTATCTCGCTCGCCCTCGGCGCGCTGACCCTCCGCAGCTGGCTGGGATCATGGAACGTCGCGGCTACGATCGCGCATCCGGGGCTTATCGCCTACATGGCGCTGACATTCACCTTCAGCCAGGTGCTCTATGTGCTCGTGGCCCGCCACGATGATCGCCCGCTGCTGCCCATCCCAACGGTGATCTTTTCGCTTGGCAACGGCTTCTTCGAGACGCTGGCCTTCGTCTTTGTGTATTGGCTTGGGGCGGCAATTGGCTCTGGGCTCGTGGGCCTCTTTGCCCCAGCTGCGATCGCCAGTGTGGCGGGCTTTTTGCTCGGCCTGATCTTCTTCGCGATCTATGGCGGCCTGATCCATGGCCTCTTCTGGCTGCGCCTGCTGCCGCCGCACTTTGATGAATCTCCGCGCTCAAAGGCGATCCGTAAGTTTCGCCCGCTCGCTGAGGTCGCGCTTGTGTTTGGCTGGTGCCTCTGCCTCTGGCTCTATCAGGACATCTGGACGGTGGTGTTTTTTCACACGCTCGTCGATGTCGGCCTGATGCTGCGAGTGCGACCGGTGATCTTCCATCGGTAGCGCCCCTCTGCAAGCGTAGCTTTTACTGGGCCTAAAAACAGCGATCAATGTACAGATCAGGGCAGCAGCGCGCCAACCGTAGCTGCCCTTTTTTTTGGTCTGTGATCGAATATTCTTGACACATAGTGCGGTCTATGATACCATTCCGGTAACTATGCCTTATGTAAAATGAGAACACATATACAATTTCGTCTATCGTAATAGCCGGGGTTTATGGCCGTTACTATAACCAAAGCGTAATCACTCATATAGGCCATAAATGGTCAAAGTGTGGTAAAATCGCTGGAGCGCTTCAAATCGGCGTCTCCAAGCGGCGAGATAGGCCACAGGTTGCGCTGAGGTTACGCGAAGAAAATCGAGCAAATGTGCGAAGTGTGCGAATGGTTCGATGGCTGTGGCGGCGGCCCTGCTTCCGAAATAGGTGCCGGCGCGCTACGATTCTTCTGACGCTTGTAGCCTCCCTGATGATCGTGTTGAGTGGCTGTATGGAGGCGCTTCAGAGCGGCCATAGCGCCGGGGGCGCTCCGCCTTCTGCCCTGCCAGCACCAGCTAGTGCGACGCCCGTAGCTGCTGAGGTGACGACGGTCGCTGATGCTCCGAGCGCAGCGGCAACAGCGCCCATTCCCACGGAGATCGTCCCTGCTACGCTGACGCCAGCGGAAACCCCGACGGCACTTGCTGTGCCGACTGTCCCAAGCCCTGAGGCGACGTTTGACTTGCCGACCCCGCCGCCGCTCACGAATGAGCAGCGCTGGCGCGCTCAGCAGATCAACCGAGATGTCTTTGATCTCAAGCGATCCTATACCACAGCGAGCAGCGAGCTATGGTGGTATGATCCGGTTAATCAGCAGCACGTTATTCTCGGGACATTTACTGGTGGCTTTCTGGCCCAAGCACGATTTACGCTTCGTGGCCAGGGGATTGAGGCATTGGAGGTGCCGTATCAGGTGAATGTAAGCTATGGCCTCACCGCTCTGTCGCCAGCACTGGTGGCGCGAATCACTGCCGCCGGAGGCAAGGAATGGATCGAGACCTATGTCTTCATTACCCCGAACGTTGCGCCGCGGTAAAGGCAAAGGTTATCTTCGAGGGTATGCCAGTTTCATTACGCTCCCTCACTCAGGTCGATGATTATGATGATGGACGTGACGGGCAATATGTCCGTGGTGCGTTCGACGCCTTGTCACGCCCTGTCTATAAAATGGCGCGCTCTAACGACCGGCTCTGCTTCAGGGCCGGTCATTTGTGGTCTACGCACAGACATGCGCTTGCAGTATAGAACATAGGTGCTATACTGATATTGGCCGCTGTCAGATGATAGACCACATAAGGTCGCTGGCGGTCGGCAGAAGGAACGATTGTGGGCAGCAGATACCTGGACATGGTACGGGGGCAGAGACGCCGGGGTGGCGGCTGGCAGTTCACCGCGAAGTCACTGCTGGCCGTGCTCGCATGTATTGCGATGGTCGGCTCGGGTGTCTACTGGTGGGGCGTGCAGAGCGAGCTGACCTCGAACTGGGTTGTGGCAGGGGCCTTCACCGCCATCCTTGTGTTAGCCCCCCCAAGCCTGACCTCGTTCCTGATCCCGTGGTCCCCCGGCGGCATGCTGCTCCAGAAGATCAACGCCCGCACCTGGGGCTACAGTGTGATCATCGCCGCTTCGCTCTATCTGCTCTACTACTCCTTTGATATCCAGTATAGCTGGTGGGCTGCCCAGCCTGCCGTCGCCAGCACCGGCCTGATCCTCCAGCAGGTGATCATCGGGATTATTGGGTTCATCATTATCCCGGCCCTGCTCTGGACGCCCGTCACCAGCGAGGAGCTGGTCGAGCAGGTGCGCCAGGCCCACCTCGTGCGGCGCTACGAGCTGCAGACCCAGGCTGATATCGCTATCCTCCGCGCCACCCTGCTGCGCGCCCAGGAGAAGGCGCTGATCG
>JBAXES010000172.1:0-7791 GCA_037140315.1 Chloroflexales bacterium | reverse complement strand
CGGCCAGATCTGCAGGCTGGGCAGCAGCTGGATGACCGCCCGCTCGACCAGCCAGCGGTCGTCCACCCGCAGCGCCGCCCAGGGCAGGCTGTGTAGCGGGCCGCCGGGGACGATCAGCAGGCGGTGGGTCGGGCGGAGCCGGGCGCGCACCGCAGGTGGGATCAGCTGCGCGCCGAGGGTGGCGAGGTCTGCCCACGGCGCGGCCCGCTGCCCCGACTGGAAGGGGATGTCCTGGTAGACATAGGCCCGGTAGCGCGGCAGGCTGGCCCGGTCGAGCATCTGGCGCAGGCTGCGGTCGAGCGGGATGTGGGTGAGGGTGAGCCGCGTGGCGTCGAGGCTGAGCGTGAGCAGGTCGTCGCCACAGCTCACGTAGATCAGCGCCGTCCAGTCATCTCCGTAGTGCGTCGCCAGCGCCGCCCGCATGGCTTCCAGATCAAGCGTCTGGTCGTCTACCTCGGCGAGCGCCGCGCCGACGTGCCGCCCGTGGAGCAGGATCTCAATGTAGCTCATAACTGCGGCATCAAGCGCGGGGCCACTGGACTGCGCGGCCACCGCCGCCCGCAGCCGCGCCCGCCGGGCCTCGTAGTCGGCCCGCAGCGCCGGGGGCAGGATGATCGGCTCGCGGCGCAGCTGCTGCTGGAGGGCCAGCGCCCGCTGCTGCTCGGAGATCTGGAGCACGGCCAGGGGATCGCCCACGGCGGCGGCCAGACGCAGAGCGTCGGCAACGAGCTGCGCGGCCTCGCGGAACAGCGCGCTCGACGACGGCCCGCACGCGCTGGCGGGGATCATTTACATATGCTACCAGCAATTGACGTTTTCTCCCACGAGTAGTACCATCCGGTAGGCGGTATCTCGTACGATTCGATACAAAGTTAAGAGCAGGCGACCAACCGTGTCCTGTCATTCCGAGCGAAGACAAGGCTCGCACATGCTTTACAGTTCAGGCCAACATGTAGCATTCTGATGCGCTCGACCTGAAACCTGAAACCTGGCATCTGAAACCTTGTCGAAGCGAGGAATCTTCCCTCCTCTGCATTGGGAAGACCCCTCGCTTCGCTCGGGGTGACATGTGCCAGCAGTATCTTTATCAATCGGCTGCGTTGATAATCAATAGCACCGGATCGCACTGGGGCAAGCAGCAAAGCCACACGATGAACACTTCCTCTTGTACCGATGTCCAGATGCTAACATCCCTCGATATCGCGGCGTTGCCATCAACGCCGCCGCCGGCACTTGCCGAGCACGTGTCCGGCTGCGAGCGCTGCCGCGCTGCCCTGCTGCTGATCTTCGTCGAGTTGCTGCAGGCCCCGCTTCGTTCTGCGCAGACGACGTGCGATCAGTGCCATGGTGACCTCGCCGCCTACATGGATATTGAGCGCGCTGAGGGCATCGCCGAGGCCCTCAGCGCCTATCCTCACATCTGGTGGCATCTCTGGACCTGCGCCGATTGCGCAACGACCTACCAGATGGTCAGAGACCTCCAGGACGCTGAGGCTGAGGGGACACTATCACCCATACCGCTCACGAGCCTGCGTGGCGACCTCGATGCGATCCAGGCGCGCCCGGCCATCCGCGCCATCACCCTCCCACGAATGTGGTTCACGCGTATTCTGGCACCGCAGCCTGGCCCAGCCTGGGGCCAGGGCGATGATGACGCTGTGATCTACGAGGGCGAGGATGATAGCTATCAGATGAATGTCACCGTGCGTAGGGCGGGTGGGCTGTGGAGTGTCATCGTCACCGTCGATCCGCCCATCGAGGGCGACGCGGTGATCACTCTGGGCACCAGATCGTTTCGGGCCTGGCTTAGGCCTAACGGGGTTGCCACCGTCGGACCGATCCCAGCAGACCTGCTGACGAACCCGACTGGTTCCGCAATGGCTATCAGCATTGAGCCGACCGAGCCGTAGGTAGGCCCGATCCTCCGCTCTCAGCTCTCAGCTTTCCCTCTGGTGCTCCGGCAGCTCCGCCCAGATCGCGGGCTGTCGCTCCGGCGTGCGCGGCAGCGGCTGGCCGTCGATGAGCGTATGCGCGCATGTCAGGCGTCGCCCGCCCGTGCGCGGGTTCATCGCCACATCGTGGAACGTGAACTCGCCCTCCTCGACGCGGAAGATCGCCACATCGGCCAGTGAACCCACGCCCAGCGTGCCCAGGTCGGGGCGGCGCATCGCCGCCGCCGGGCGGCGGGTGGCCCGGTCGATCACATCGTACAGGCGCATGCCCAGGTTGAGGAACTTCGAGAGCGTCGTCGGCAGGTCGAACATCGGCCCCTGCACGCTGAGCTGGTGGATGTCGCTGCTGATCACGTCGGGCAGCACGCCCTCGGCCAGGGCCGCCTCGGCCACCGGGTAGCTGAACGAGCCAGCGCCGTGGCCGATGTCGAGGATGACCCCGCGCACCTGTAGCTCGCGGGCCAGCGGCGCCAGTCGGCCCTCGTCGGTGAGCAGGCGGTGGCTCCCGCCCGTGAAGCAGTGGGTCAGGATGTCGCCGCTGCGCAGCAGCTCGCTGATCTCCGCCATTGCGGGCGGCCCGCTGCCGATGTGCACCATCAGCGGCAGGCCCACCCGGTCGGCCAGCTCGCGGGCCAGCTCCAGCGGGCGCAGGCCCACCCCGCGGGTGGTGTTGCTGTCGATGCGCGCCTTGATCCCCAGGATGATGTCGCGGTTCTCCTCCACCGTCTGCGCCGCCAGGTCGAGGTCGCAGTAGTCGAGGTTGGTGAACTCCCATGTCGGCGCGATCAGCCCGATCGCCGAGAGGTTGAGCAGGCAGAAGACCCGCGCCCGGCTCGCGTCGCGCACGTAGCGCCGGAAGCCGGGGAAGCTATAGGCCCCCGCGCTGCCCACATCGAGCCAGGTGGTCACGCCGCTGCGCGCGGCCACCGGGTCGGCCTCGATGCCCCAGTAGGTCACGCCCCAGTAGATGTGGGTGTGCAGATCGACCAGCCCCGGGGTCACGATCTGCCCGCTGGCGTCGATGGCCCGGCTGGCCAGGCCGCGGTCGATCTGCGCCGCGACCGCCGCGATGCGCCCGCCCTGCACGGCGATATCGGCCGGCCCGTCGATGCCGTTCGCCGGGTCGATCACGTGGCCGCCGCTCACGAGAAGATCGTACATGGGTGCTTTCCTGTTCGAGTTTACATAATCATACGCCCGGCAGGCACATGCCGCACTCGTTCTGCGGCGGCGCGGCACAGCCGCGCCGCCGCAGAACGAGCTTTCTTGTGGGAGCGCGTTGTCAGGCCGCTAGCGCTGCTCGACCGGCACGTAGTCGCGGCGGGTCTGGCCGACATAGATCTGGCGCGGGCGCATGATCTTCTGCTCGTCGTCGTTGAGCATCTCGACCCACTGGGTCAGCCAGCCCGCCGCGCGCGGGATGGCGAACAGGAACGAGAAGTACTCGATCGGGAAGCCCAGGGCCTGGTAGATCAGGCCGCTGTAGAAGTCCACGTTCGGGTACAGCTTCCGCGAGATGAAGTAGTCGTCCTGGAGCGCGATCCGCTCCAGCTCGACCGCGATCTCCAGCAGCGGGTTGGTCTCGGTCGCCTCAAAGACCTCGTAGGCCACCTTGCGGATAATCTTGGCGCGCGGGTCGTAGTGTTTGTACACCCGGTGGCCGAAGCCCATCAGGCGGCCCTCGCCCTTCTTCACCCGCTCGATGAAGCCGGGGACGTTCTTCACATGGCCGATATGCTGAAGCATATGGATGACCGCCTCGTTGGCACCGCCGTGGAGCGGGCCGTACAGCGCGGCCACCGCCGCCGATATCGCCGAGTACGGGTCAACCCGGCTCGACCCGACGCCGCGCATCGTTGCCGTCGAGCAGTTCTGCTCGTGGTCGGCGTGCAGGATGAAGAGCACGTCGAGGGCCTTGGACAGCACCGGGTTCACCTGATAGTCCCGCTGGTGCATGTAGTCCATCATATAGAGCAGGTTGCCGGTGTAGCTGAGCGAGTTGTCGGGCTGGTTGAACGGTCGCCCGATGCGGTGTCGGTAGGCGAAGGCCGCGATCGTGGGGATCTGGCCGAGGATGCGCCAGATCTGCTTCTCGCGCACCTCCGCGTCCTCAACCTCCTTGGCCTCGGGGAAGAGCGTAGACATAGCCGAGAGGGTGCTGATCAGGATGCCCATCGGGTGGGCGTCGTAGCGGAAGGCCTGGATCAGCTCGATCTGGTTGTTGTGGATGAA
Source organism: Chloroflexales bacterium (assembly GCA_037140315.1). Classification (GTDB taxonomy): domain Bacteria; phylum Chloroflexota; class Chloroflexia; order Chloroflexales; family Chloroflexaceae; genus Oscillochloris. The sequence continues at coordinate 3,607 of JBAXES010000172.1, read as the reverse complement.
GGTGTGTCGGCTGATCCGGTTGGCCCACCAGTCGAGGCGCTCCTTGGTGGGCAGGTCGCCGTAGATCAGCAGGTAGGCGGTCTCCAGGTAGGTGCTCTGCTCGGCGAGCTGCTCGATCGGGTAGCCGCGGTACTCCAGGATGCCCTTGTCTCCGTCGATGAAGGTGATCGTGCTCCTGCACTCGGCCGTATTCATGTAGGCCGGGTCGTACGACATCAGCCCAAAATCATCATCGGACGTCTTGATCTTGCGCAGATCGACCGCCCGCACAGTGTTGTCCGTAATGGGCAGCTCGTAGCTCTTGCCCGTACGGTTATCAGTAATCGACAGCGTGTCCTTGCCCATAGGGCCTGCTCCTTTGCCAATCCCTTATGACGCCGAGAAGCGTCTGCCTCAGCTCGCGGGGCAGACGCTCCTATTATAGTTGACCTCAGCAATTTTGTGATGAGATGCGCGCGCTCAGATCGGTGCGGCGACCACCTGCATAGATCTCGCGTTCAGGGCGGGGACATCGACGCTGTGGTCGTTCTCGATATCATCTCGACGGTCGGCATCTACCGGCTGATCCTGCTGATGATCTACCGGTAGGCAGCCCTACCCCCCGCTCACGCATGCGTGGGTAGGAAGCGCTAAGCCCCTCTTCCGCACGCGGGAGCGGGGCTTTTGTGTCGCGCGATGCTATGTGTAACCTAGCATCCAATATGTTACACATACAGATGGAATGATGCTATACTTCCCTGGCCCGATCAGCCCTGATCTGCGGCGCATATTACGTAGGATCGCCGCTCCGCCGCAGCGCGTGAGGATTGACACCGGAGGGTCACGCTAGGAGCGGGCGAATGACCGGAAGATTATATTATGTCAACTGAAAAGGAGCCGCAGCTTGCGGCGAACACCCCCCTGGAGCGGGCGGCGGCGATCTGGACGGCGCGCCTGGAGAGCGCCGGACTCGACGCGGACGAGGACGCAGAGGGGCTCGACGCGGAGGAGCTGCGCCGCCGCGAGGAGCAGCGCCACCACGCCCAGCGCACCATCGAGACCTACCAGACCGCCCTGGTTCTGTTCACCCGCTGGGCGACGCGCCAGGGCCGGGGCTGCCTGGGCGATCTCCAGCTCGACGATCTGCTCGCCTACGCCCGCTCGCTGCGCCGCCGCAGCTACGACCTCTCGCAGCGGGCGCAGCAGGCCCACGAGGCCGGCCAGGAGGTCGAGCGGCTCTCGCCGCGCACTATCCACGCCTATGTGCGCCCGCTGCTCGGCTTCCTGGCCCTGGCCGACTCGTTCGGCGCCCTGGGTTTCCGCGTCGCCGCCCTCCAGGCCGAGGTTAAGCGCGCCCTGCCGCGGCTGCCCGACCCGCTGGCCCCCACGCCGCCGGATTTGCGTCGGCTGGCAACACATTATGACAAGCCAAAAAGCGACGATGACGACCGCACCGAGCGGCTGCTGCTGATCCGGCTGCGCAACGCGGCCCTGCTGCACCTGCTATTCTCGTCGGGGGCGCGCATCTCCGAGGCCCTCAGCCTAGATGTGGGCGATGTCTGCCGCGACCGGCGCATCCTCCAGCAGGCCAAGGTGTACGGCAAGGGCCGGCGTGAGGGCACGCTCTTCATCCGCCGGCCCGCCGAGCGGGCGCTGCAGCGCTACCTGGAGGCCCGCAGCTGGCCGCAGGCCAGCGTGGCGCTCTTCGAGTCGCTGGACCGGCGCACGGCGGGGATGCGGCTTAACCGTGTCAGCGGCTGGCGGATCGTCCACGCCGCTGCCGAGGCCCTGGCCAATCAGGTCGCCCTCGAGGGCAAGGTCGACGAGGCCGAGCTGCTGCGCGCCACCTCGCCCCACAGCTTCCGCCACTTTGTCGGCTACCACCTGCTGAACGAGGGCGTGTCGCTCGCCGAGGTCTCGCAGATCCTGCGCCACCGCAGTGTCGAGGTGACGCGCAGCTACTACGCGACCTACCGCGATGTGCAGCTCCAAGAGGTCCACGACCAGTTTAGCGCCGACCCTGTCGAATGAAGGTGTCGCGCCGCCGCAACTATCTTCACCGAGCGCAACCTGATGCGATCAATTGACAACGTGGAATTGTTGAGATATTCCTCACAATAATCGCCATTCCTGGTATCCTCCTTCACATAGAACTATAGATAACGGCTCGCGCGTACGAGCCGAGGCATATGAGGAGGCAAGACGACCATGGCACTCAAGTTCAACAAGCTGGCGGATCACGGCGAGATCACCCTCCCCGACCCGCCGATCACGCACCTGCTGTTCAGCACCACCAAGCTCGCCTGGTTGTTCGCGATCATCCGCATCTACCTCGGCTACGACTGGGTGACGGCCAGCCTGCATAAGATCGGCGACCCGAACTGGGTGCAGACCGGCGAAGCCCTGAAGGGCTTCTGGGTGAAGGCCGTGGCTATTCCGGAGAAGGGCAGCCCGGCGATCGCCTTCGACTGGTATCGCAGCTTCATCCAGTTCCTGATCGACACCGGATCCTACTCGTGGTTCGGCAAGCTGATCGCCTACGGTGAGCTCCTGGTCGGCGTCGGCCTGATCGTGGGTGCCTTCGTCGGCATCGCGGCCTTCTTCGGCGCACTGATGAACTGGAACTTCATTATGGCCGGCGCGGCCAGCTCGAACGGCCTGCTCTTCACCCTGGCGATCATCCTGATGCTGGCCTGGAAGGTCGCTGGCTACTACGGCCTGGACTACTACCTGCTGCCGCTCGTCGGCACCCCGTGGGGCAAGAACCGCCAGACTCCGCAGACGCCCGCCCCGCATGCCCCAATGCCAGTCTAAGACAAGGTTACAGGGAACAGGGAACAGGGAACAGGGAACAGAAATACCGCATCCTGATGCAGTGCAATTGCCTGAACGGTAACGTACGCTGAAACCTTGTCTTAGACCATAGCTGACAAGTTAAGGTTTCCACCAATCTGTCAAGGGCCAAAACAGGCTTTTTCACTCGCATTCCGAACCAATTCCCGGTCGCCTATACGCCCAAGTGTTCGAGGTGGCATGCAAACCGGTTGCTCAGGATATATCAACTTTGCTCGCTACCGTGTAAAACCTGGCTGATCAGAACGCCTGAGCGGTCACTTGACGAAATAGCGAAAACCTTAACTTGTGAGCTATGGTCTAAGGCATGGTTCAAACGCACTTGACAGTCTGCCGCCGGACAACCCTCACCCCCAACCCCTCTCCCGCACGCGGGAGAGGGGCGTATATCGCTTGCTGACGAGAAATGCCCCCCCTCGCCCGCCGCAGCGGGAGCGGGGGCTGGGGGGTGAGGGCCATTGCGAGACGGTCAAGCCCAAACGGTCGATCCTGAACCATGCCTAACCGCCACGACATAAGCAGGGCTCGTGCAAAGTCCCTGGGGCTGCGCCCCAGACCCCGCTTTTTGTCAGGTTTGGGCGGCGAAGCCGCCCAAACCTGACAAAAAAATAACGTGGGGGCGGCGAAGCCGCCCCCACACCCCCTCCGGGAGGTGACTTTGCACCAGCCCTGACGACATAAGCCAGGTGCAAGGCTATTGCAACATCCCAGTGCTATACTACTTATGATTCGGGCATTTGGGGTGCCAAGTTCCGCCAGGGCTGTGCTACCCTGG
>JBAXES010000171.1:0-7812 GCA_037140315.1 Chloroflexales bacterium | reverse complement strand
ACGCCTGACCGTGCGCGAGGTGCTGGCGTATGAATAGCGGGTGCGACTTTTCCTCGCCTGGCAGGCCAGACTGAAGGAGCTGCGCGACCTCTGGGCCGCCCGCTCGCAACGATTGTAGGGAAGGGAGCAACACCAACGCGTTGAGCGGCTCGCTGGCGGCGTGGCCAACGACGTGCTGCCCCACATGCCGCTCGTCTCAACGAGAAGGCGCACGACATCGCTGCGCAAGCGTCGGCGGCATGGGAAGCTGCTGTCTGCTGGGACGACGAGAACGCAGTCAAGCGGCTCACTGAAGTTCGGGCGGTCTGAGCAGCAGCGAGTCCAGCGGTAGCACTGCTTGCTCGTCAGCTCGTCAGCGCCACTCTGGCCCACGGTGATGAGGAAAAGCACGCGGTACGCTCTGCCAGCTTTCTAGCCGAGCTTACCGCGCATTATCCCGCTCTTAACCCGATGCCGGATAGACAAGCGCCTCCTCGCCGGGCTCCGTTGGAACCGCTGCGGCGATCCAATTGTGGCAGTCCATGCCTATCAGGGAAACGCAAGGGCCGGTCGGTTGGTCACGGCCACACCTTTGATGAGCAGCCACAGTGCCAGCCCGACTTCCGCAATGAAGCTCACGGCGAGCCCGGGGATGCTGATCGCGTGGTAGGTCGGCAGGAGCAGCGCCTGTAGGAACCAGATCATGACCGCGACCCCGTCGAGCAACAGCAGGACGCCCAGGGTTCGGGGCAGAAATTCAGACGTGTAGACCAGGTAGCCGAGCGGGAAGAGCCACGTGCCGAAGAAGAGCTGGGCCGTGACGAAGCCCGTCCGGTAGGTGTTGATCGCCAGGTACGCCAGCCCCTCCAGCTGCGCCGCCGAGAATGCATGCATGCCGCCGGCCCCGTCCCTCATCAGCAGCGCAAATACCAGCGGCAGCATGCTCGCGCACTGAATGCCGACGCCGACGGTGTTGAGCAGCAGGAAGAGCAGTGCCAGGTTTTGGTTGACCGGCCGCAGCAGCACGTAGAGGCTCCAGGCGGTCGCGAGGAAGAGCAGCGCGGACACAAACGCGACGACCAGGCCCAGGCGGAACGACCAGAGATTCGTGGTGATCGTCTGGTAGATTTGCTGTGCGTCGCCCCGCCCGATATGCCCCAGCACATCGGCGAGCACCATGGCCAGGATGTAGACGACGTAGCAGCCGCCCGCGATTCGGGCTATCCTGGACTGTGCCAGGTGATCGGTGGTGTTGGGAGACATCATGGACCTCTCTTTATGAGAATAGGGCTATGACGCGCTCAGCAGCTCGCCCGTCGCCAGCTGCGCCGACCGCGAGGGTGCCGCCGATAGATTGACCCCTTTGACGATCAGCCAGGCCGCAAAGACCATCTCCTGTGGCATGATCGGCAGGTTGGCGAGCAACTGGATTGTCCCAAAGCCGGGGATGACGCCGACCATGACCAGCACACTGGCGATGGTGGTCAGCGTGATGCCGATGAGCCCCCAGACTGAGATCCAGCGCGGGACCAGCCGGTAGCGGTAGAAGAGGCCGTAGTACATAAACGCGCCGATGCACCAGCAGATCAGCACTGCGCCATTGTTGATCCAGGCGCTCGCTGCGTTGATGATCGCGCCGATGGTCTGGAAGTAGGCGCCATCTGGCGCGCCGGCGTTCACAAACTCCCGGCTTACGGCCAGCAGGGCAATGAAGCTGAGGCCGCCTAACATATCGCACATGCCCTCGATCACGCGAAAACCGACCACGCCGATGGCTAGCCCGACGCTGTACTTGCGCATGATCGGATACAGCCCCAGGCCAATCCCCGCGCAGGCAATCCCCATCAGGAAGGCGAGAACGGCCGCGCTGCGAATCGTGCCCTCATTGGCGGCAATCTTGCTCAGGTAGTCCGGGGCATCCAGGATGGGGCTGCTAAGCACGGCGGCGCTGATCCCGGTCGCCGTGCCGATGATAAACAGAACCCCGACGATTGCGGCGTTCGTTCGGCGTTTGTTGGCGGTGTTCATTTTTTCTCTCCTTGTTTTGTATCGGTCATTCCGACCGTGATCACGACGTTGCCCCGCTTGTGCCCGCCGCTGACATAGCGGTGCGCCTCGACGATGTCATCGAGCGGATAGATCCGGTCGATGACCGGCCGCAAGCTGCCGGAGGCGGCGAGCTCGGCCAGCAGCGCAAGCTCATCGCGTACAAGCTTTGGTGCGCCGTCGTCGACCGAGATGCGTCGCCCGCCGGGCGCAAGCACGCGCCCGGCCTGGCGCAGCGCGCTCGCGCTCTTGCGCTTCCCGACCGCATCGAAGAAGACGTCGTAGCGGTCAGATCCGGCCGAGAAATCCTCACGCGTGTAGTCGATGACACGTCTGGCGCCGAGGGAGCGCACGAGCTCGAGGTTGGAGGGGCCGCACACCCCCGTGACCTGGGCACCGAACGCGGTCGCAAGCTGCACCGCCGACGTCCCGACCGCGCCCGAGGCGCCGTAGATCAGGACGCGCTGCCCGGCCGCGACCCCGGCTCGACGCAGGACGTGCAGCGCGAGCAGTCCGCCGTAGGGGATCGCAGCCGCCTGCTCGTGCGTGAGGTTCGCCGGTCGGGAGACGAGCAGCGCATCCTGCGGCCAGCACACATAGTGGGCATAGGCGCCGAATCGGTGGCGGTCAAAGCCGAACACCTGGTCGCCTGCCGCGAACCGCGTCACGCCCGACCCCACGGCGTCGATCTCCCCAGAGAGGACCATGCCGAGGATTGGCTGCCGTGGCGCCTTCCAGCCGAGCGCGAGGCGGGCCAGCAGGCGATAGCGCGGATCCAGGTCGAGCCCGCGCACGTAGCAGTCGCTCGACGTCACTGCGGTCGCGCGGACGCGGATGCGCACCTCGCCGGCGCTGGGGGCAGGCGTCAGGACATCTGCGAGCTTCAAGACCTCGGGCGGGCCGTAGGCCGAACAGAGTACCGCTTGCATATCTATCTGCCTCACTCCCTTTCAGCATGCTGAACCTGGTTGACCGAGATAAGCGTCAGGCCCAGATCACGCACCTGTTTGAGCACGCCATGCAACGCGGCCTGGTCAACCACCGGGCCGGTGAGCAGCGTATCGCCGTTGTCCTCCAGCGTGATGGTTAGGCCCGCAAACCAGTCGGCCCACGCAGTGCCCAGATGGCCCTTGAGCCGGATCTGATAGGCCATGCCAGGCTGGGGGGTGAGATCGTTTGCCATCAGCGTGTACCTGGTCTCGTGCCACGTGCTCAATGCATGGGCACTATACCGAGGCCAGCGTGTCGCCGATAGACACGTTGGTGTTGGCCGGAGTGTTGTCTTTCGGTGTTGAGGGGGGGATAGAGGTTGTGGTTGTCAGGTTGGGCGACGAAGCCGCCCAACCTGACAACCACAACCTCATAACAAGCCCAGATCGCGGGCGCGGGCTACCGCCTCGGTGCGCCGCTGCACCTGGAGCTTCTCATAGATTCTGCGGGTGTGCCCTTTGACCGTGTCCAGGGCGAGGACAAGCCGCGCGCCGATCTCTTGGTTCGATAGGCCCTGGGCGATCAGACGCAGGACTTCCAGCTCGCGCGGGCTCAATGGCTCAACTAAAGGGTGAGGGGTGAAGGGTGAAGGATGAGGTTCCTTCTGACTATCAAAGGCCGTAAGCAAGGTATGGGTGTAGGCTTTCATCCTTCCGCCTTCCGCCTTCATCCTTTCCAGAAGCTCCGCCATCGGAGCCCCTTCGTCCACAAAGAGCCGGATGAAGCCGCCCGGCTCGGCCAGCAATAGCGCTTCGGTCAGCACGTGCGTCGCCGGGGCCTTCTCGCCCTTCAGGTGTAGCGCAGCCGCCTGTACCACCATCGCCCTGAGCCGCTCATCGGCCCAGCCCCTGGCCTCCATCTGCTGGCGGAACGGTCCCAGCAGCGCCAGCGCAGCCGATGGATCGCCCTGGGCCAGCAGGACACGGGCCTGGCTGAGCGGGAGATCATACTGTTGCGCCAGTTCGGCGGCTGCGGCCAGGCTGCCCTGGCGAAGCAGAACAAGCACCTGCGCGGCGGCAATCTCCGGCAGGCGCAGGGTGAAGTTCTTCTGCCGCGCCGTCTGTTCGGTCTGTGCGAGCATGCTCGCCGCGCCGGCCAGATCGCCCCGGGCTACGTTCAGTTGAGCCAGAAAGACTTCACTGAGGATAAAGCGGTCAATCACGCGGTCAAACTGGCGCGTTAGCTGCAGGCTCTGCTGTGCGTGCCGCTCGGCAGCCTCCAGGTCGTTCCATTGGTAGCAGATCCGGGCCAGGCCCAAGTGTACTTCCCCGGCATTCGGCTGGGGATGATCGCCAGCGAGCTGGAGCATACGCCGATAGGTCTCGGCCGCCTGATACAGCTGGTTGTCCAGCTCTTGGAGATCACCCAGCGTAGAGGTAGCCAGCATTTTAGAAAAGATATCCCCTGATCGCTGGCTGATGGCGATACTTTCCTGGCAGGCGCGCGCGGCGGCGGCGCGGTCGCCTTTGAACTGTAAGGCCGTGGCCAGCGCCCAGCTGGCCGTAAAGCGGAAGGCCAGGTTCTCGGGGTGGAGATAGTCCAGTGCACGGTGGGCCTGGCTGATCATGGCGTCGGGGTCATAGCGGGTGAGCGCCAGCGTGGCCCGGGCGCAGGCCATCTGCCCGATCAGGTCGCGGGTGCGCTCGTCACGTGCGACGCCGTGCAGCGCATGTTCCGCCGCCTGGAGGTGCTCCTCCACGCCAGTGGTCTGCCCGGCCATCAGCGCCAGCGTGGCCGCGCGCACCAACAACTGGGGCCTGGCATCCAGCACCACCTTCGGCAGCGCGGCCAGCCAGTCCAGCACGGGCATGGCCACACTGCGGAAGTGCAGGCCCATGTCCGTGCTTCCGATCAGGCGCTCGGCGCGCTCGACATCATCGGCGGCAGTTGCGTGGCGAAAGGCATCAAACGCCAGGCCGTTGTGTTCATACCATGCGCTGGCACCGAGATGCAGCTCGGCAATTTCCCCTGCTGAGCGACTCTGTCCGAGCCGCTGACGCAGCAGATCCCGAAAGAGCTGGTGATAGCGATACCAGCGCCGCTCGTTGTCCAGGGGGACGATGAACAGGTTGGTATGTTCGAGATGCTCAAGGGTGTCCTGCCCGGAAGCAGCAGGCGAGCCCAAAACAGCATCGCACAGCGGCCCGCACATATGGTCGAGGATGGATGTGCGCAGGAGAAACGTCTGGATATGGTCGGGCTGCCGCTCCAGGACTTCTTCGATCAGGTAGTCGAGCACAAAACGGTGGCTGCCGGTGAACGAGGTGATAAAACTGGCGGCGTCTGATCGTCCCTGCATGGAGAGGGCGGCCAACTGCAGCCCGGCGATCCAGCCCTCGGTGCGGGACTCCAGCGCGGCGATATCGCCCTCAGCGAGATTCAGCCCCATCACCTGGTTGAGAAACTCGGCGGCCTCAGCGGGCGTGAAGCGCACGTCTGCGGCGCGCAGCTCGGTCAACTGATCCCTGGTGCGTAGGCGGGCCAGCGGCAGGTGGGGGTCCTCACGGCTGACGATAACCAGGTGCATCTGTGGCGGCAGGTGCTCGATCAGAAAGGCGAGGGCATGGTCAACGGATGGGGAGTCTATCGCGTGGTAGTCGTCGAGGACGAGGATAAACGGGTCGGGGATGACGGTGACGTCATTGATCAGGGCGGTCAGGATCGACTCGGCTGGCGGCGGCTGCGGGGACTGGAGCGCACCTGACACGCCTGCGCCAATCGTCGCGGCAATGGTCTGTAACGCCGCGACAAGGTACGCCAGAAAGCGGGTAGGGTCGTTATCGCCTTCGTCCAGTGACAGCCATGCGGCAGGCCGCCCGCAGCCGGCAATCCACGCGCTGGCCAGGCTAGTTTTCCCGAAGCCGGCCGGGGCCGAGATCAGGGTCAACCTGCGATGGAGTCCCGCATACAGCCGCGCGATCAAGTCGGCGCGGCGCACCACATTCGGCCGTGGCGGCGGGATGAACAGCTTTGTCGCGAGCACTGGGGTCAGCATAGCGTCATTATAGAGCACGCGTCTTTGCTACGGAACCGGGACTGGTGTGTCGGCAGTAGCGATAGCGCCAGGTCATGGGAAGTACCACGCACGTTAAGTACCAGATTCCACGCGAAGAGCATCATAATGCGCGTTGGAATAATCTAGCGAAGTGCGCTGGCCCAAGGCAATCGCCTGGTGGCCGGTGAGGAGACCTACCGCTCAGCCGAGGACGGCGTGACGTCAAGGGCCCAGCAGTAAAAGCTGAGCTCGTCAACGTCCTGCTCGATCAGGGCGGTGAGCGTGACCGCGCCGCCGTGCCCCGAGGCGCGGAGCGGCAATAGGAGGAAGGGTCCGCCCGCCGTGGCCTCGGCCTGGAGCCGGGCGACCATCTTCAGCGGGTCGTACGGAGGTGCGACCCGGTCGTTCAGCGCCGACGCGAACAGCATCGTCGGGTAGGGGTGGTCGGGGCGCACGTTGTGGTAGGGCGAGTAGCCGGCGAGGTACGGCCCCTCCACCGGGTCGTTAGGCGAGCCGTACTCAACGGTTGCCGAGCTCGTGTTGGCGAAACGCGGGAAGCCCAGCATGTCGAGGATGCCGGCGCGGCTAAACACGGCCCCGAACGTGTCGGGCGCCTGCATGGCGGTGACGGCGACGAGCAGGCCCCCATTGCTGTTGCCGCGCGAGGCGAGCCGCGCGGGCGTTGTGTAGCCCGCGGAGACGAGCCAGCGTGCCGCGGCGATGTAGTCGTCGAAGGCATTCTGCCGCCGCATCTTGATCGCCGCCTCGTGCCAGGCTCGCCCGTACTCGCCGCCCCCGCGCACATTGGCGAAGGCGAGCACGCCGCCCAGCCGTAGCCAGGCCGCCGTCACCGCCGTGAAGCGCGGCTGCAGCGCGATGTTGAAGCCCCCGTAGCCGCTCAGCCGCACCGGCCGGTGCCCGTCGTGCGGCAGCCCCTTGCGGTGGACGATCAACATTGACACCGGCGTGCGGTCGCGCGACTCGTACCACACCTGCTCCGTCACATACTCCGCGGGGTCGAGCCCGACATCGGGCACGTGGTACGGTGCCAGCCGGTCCGCCGCGTCGTCGTACCGGTACAGCGACGGCGGCTGCACGTAGGACTCGAAGCTCACCCACACCTCGTCGCCGCCCCAGCTGCCGCTGACGCCGCTGACCACGCCCTCCCCCTCGTTGCGGTTGACGGAGCCGAGGGCCGGCAGCGCCAGATCGTGGAGGTAGGCGCCGTCCTCCGCGTAGATGCGGATGCGGTGCGTGCCGGCGTGCGCGTAGACCGCGTACAGCCGGCCGGCGACACCCGTCACCGTCTGCAGCGTGTCTGCGCCCTCGGGGATAAGCGTCCGCCACGCAGTCGGCGCGGTGAGCGCGGCCACGCAGGCGCGGCCACGGGGCGCATCGAGGTCGGTGTGGATGAGCAGTGTGTCGCCGATCACCTGCACCTGGTTGACCGAGCGCATGGCAGGTGCGACCGGCAGGAGCTCGTCGTCGACGAGGCGCAGCAGGAAGACGGCATTCGCGTGCACGAAGTCCCACTTCACGAGCACGGCGAAGCGCCCGCACTCGCTGACCCTGACGGAGCACCAATACGCCTTCTCGTGGTCGTCGCCGAAGACGCGGCGTGCCGGTGTGCCTGACCCGACCCGGTGCTCATAGATCGCGTGCCAAAAGGCCCCCTCGCCCGCGGGCACCTCGTCCGGCTCAGGGTTCGCCGCATAGAAGAAACCCGACGAGTCGGGCCGCCAGGCCGGCGTCTCGTGGCTCGTGCCGCGCGGCCGGTCGGGGAGGAGTTGCCCAGTCTCGAC
>JBAXES010000170.1:0-7819 GCA_037140315.1 Chloroflexales bacterium | reverse complement strand
GTTCGCGGGCGGGTTAAGCGGGTCGGTGATGATTTCGCCGGGCTTGACCACCGCACCCAAGGTGGTGAAGCGGATGTTCTTCACAATGCCGGCGCGGGGCGCATGGATCTCGCAGTTGTCCAGCTGGATTTTTTTCTGTTCCAGCGCCTGCATCACCGAGGCCAATTCTTCCTGCGCTTTGGACAGGTCGGTCTGAGAATCCTGGAAATACTTGTTCTTGCGGTTCACGATCTGACCTTCCAGGTCCGTCACCTGACGGCGCAGCCGCAGCACATCGGGCAGTTCCTCCACACACAATCTCGTAGTGCGAGTGTAGGAGGAGCCCCGTGCTACGAACGACCGGGCGCAGCGACCACGTTGTGTCGCTGTTCGACGCATTGGTAGCGTTCGGCGACACAGCGTGAGACGGGGCGGGGGCCCAACCACAACGGCCCCGCGCGCGATGGCTGCGCGCGGGGCCGTTGTGGTTGTCGAGGCGAACGCGTGGGGCGGCGATCATGCCAACCGCTCGAACCATGCCGTTTCGGCGGCTCCTCCGAGTCCGCCCGGGCGGCTACCCCTCCAGCAGGGTGTCCCGGAGCTCGGCGATAGCCGCCGCATCTAGGCCCAGGCCGTCGCGGGCGTAGGCAGCGAACGAGCCGTACGCGCGCTCAATGGCCGCAAAGGTCGCCTGGAGATAGGCTGCCTCGACGCCGAGCAGGGTGCGCACCAGGGCCGTGATCGTCGGCCCCTGCAGCAGCCGAACCAGCAGCAGATCACGCCGATGGGAGGCCAGGCTGTAGGTCTTCGAGCGCAGGTAGTCGGCCAGGATCACATCCTCGGACACCCCCAGCAGCCGCAGGATGATCGCTGCGGCAATGCCGGTGCGATCTTTCCCGGAGGTACAGTGGAAGAGCAGCGGTCCCCCCTGCGCGGCCCGCACCTCGGCCACGAACTGCCGGTAGACCGGGGTGAACGTCGTTGCCAGCTCCTGGTAGGCCGCGATCAGCATGGCGTCGGCGTTCATGCCCGCCACGTCACCGCGGAGGATGCGCTCCTTCACGGCGCGCCCCGTCACCGCTTGGTCGTCGTTCTCGAAGATGGGGAGCTCGACCACGCGGATACCCTGGCCGACCGACCGGTGGTTCGGTGCCTCCGCCTTCTCCGCGCTGCTGCGAAAGTCTACGACGATGGTAAGCGCAAGCGCACGGAGCCAGCGGAGGTCGCGGGCGCTCAACCGGCCCAGGTGATCGGAGCGATACAGCCGGCCCCAGCGGATCGTGCGGCCATCGGCGGTCTGATAGCCCCCGAGGTCGCGGAGGTTGCGGGGGCCATCGAAGGGGATGCGGCGGCCGGGCTGGCGGTGACGAGGCGGCTGATGGCGGGGCAGCGGAACGGGGCGCAGGGCGCGGGCACCGGATCGGAGGAGGCCTGCGACCAGGAGGAAGAACCCGGCAGTGCGCAGGAGGCGTACTCCGGGATGCGGCTGACGTGGCAAAGGGTGCATCATGGTGTACCTGTACACGCATTGACCGGAACAGGCGGCGAACGCGGCGCTCAGGGTATGCCGGTCATCACGGATCGAACCCCAGTCGAGATCGTCGTGCCAGACGAGGCCCTGATCGAGAAGAAATCGGATCATCGCAGGGGGATGTGCGCAGTCATGCACAGGTAGTGTACACCTAAACCGTCGCTCTGTAAGTAACCCACGGCTAAAAGCTCGTGTGCTTTACCCTAGTCTACCGACGATTCGGCATCCGGGTAGTGTGGCGCACTTACGGGCGCCCTGCCGGAAATAGTCCCGGCAGCGATCACATCTGCGTGGCCAGCGAACCCGCAGCGTGTGCAAACAAACGAAGCCTGGGTCTTGCGGTTCGCCTTGGCGATACGCCCGCATTTTGGACAGGTACGAGAGGTATTTCGAGGATCAACCGCATGAACAGGAACACCCGCCAGTGCGGCTTTATAGCCAATAAAGGCACGCAGTTGGGCGAACGCCCAGCTATGGAGTGTCGCGCGCTGAGACCGTCTAGCCCTCACCCGCGTGCGAATGTGCGTCAAATCTTCGACGGCAATCGCTCGCTTCGTGCGTTTGGCCTTCGCGACAATCCGTTTCGAGAGGTTGTGGTTTACCCAGGTTGCAAAGCGGTATTCCTGTCCTGCGAGTTTCTTCAAACGTCGGCGAGCGCCGTGGGTGCGCTTCCCTTGGAGCTTTTTCCGAAGGCTCCGATGCCGATAGCGGACGTTCTTGATCGCCTTGCCCGAGTGGATTTCCCCATCGTTATCGACGGCGATATTCGTCACGCCCATGTCAATGCCCAACACGCCTTCGACATCCGTAGGAGTCGGCTCCTCGACCTCACACACCGCGAACAAGTACCACTCGCCACGGATGTAGGCGAGGTCGGTTTCTCCATGCTGGGTCGCAAGCAACTGCCGCTGCCGCGCACCGCACACAAAGGGGATGGGCTGTCGCCCATCCAGCGTCCAGATCGAGACCGAGGAATCTGGCAGCGCATAGGACAGGATACGGTTGTCGTAGGAGATCGCCCCATGCGGTCGGAATGTCCGACACACACGCTGATCGAGCTTGTAGGCGTCTCCTACTTTCCCCAGCACCCGGATCGTCATCTGCGCGGCCAGCCCGAAGGTCTCGCGTACCGCGTCATAGCAGACCTTCTGCAAGTCGAACTTGCGAAAGGTCTGCGTGTCCCAGGCGATGCGACTGATGTAGTCACACGCCGCGTTTGCCGCTTCCAGTGTTCGCCTGAGCGCGTCTGCCTGATCGGGCGTCGGAAGGAGTTTCAGTTGTGCGGTAATTTTCACTATGTGAGTATACTATATATCGAACGTCTGTGCAAGTGTGCGCTAAAGCGGGCTAAAGCATGGGGCGTTCCTCCCAGCGCTAAAGCTGCTGGGCTTCCCGCCCTGAAGGGTAAACATACGTGAGCGCGTGCGCGGCGGCGTGCAGCGGCGCATACGACCGGTCGCGGTCGGCGAAGACCCGCCCGACCAGGGCCGCCAGCGGGGCGTAGCCGATCACGCAGACGCCGATCAGCCCGGCGGTGGTGGCCCAGCCAGCCGGCAGGAGCCGCGCCGGCAGCAGCAGCAGCGCGGCCAGGGCCCCGACCGTCGTGACCATGGTGCCGACGCGGCGCACGACCTGGTCGAGGTGATAGAGGCTGGGGAGGACCCCACTCACCAGGTAGGCCAGCGGGATGAGGCCGGCCAGCAGGTCAAGCCACGCGCCGGCGATTGGCGGCAGCTGGTCGGTGAGCGCGGGGATCACCAGCAGCGCCAGCCAGACCGTCCCGACGACCAGGCTCGCCGCCGCGATCAGGCGGATCTGGCGGCGCACGTGGGCCACCGGCGTCCGACGGTAGGCCCCGGCGAGCAGCCCACCGCTACTGACGAACGCGACGACGAAGGCCAGCGGGAGCAGCCGCGCAGTGACGGTCACCAGCTCCGGCAGGGTCGGGTGCCAGAGCGCCAGGGCACCCGCGTAGATGGCCGTCACCCCCACCCAGGTCGCGACGAGCGCGCGGCGGGCGCGGCGGCTCACGTCGCGCGGAACCGGCCGCAGCGGGAACTGGAGGTGGGCGTAGACCCCCAGCGGCGTCAGGATGGCCAAGAAGAGCCACTGGAGGATCGCGAGCAGCGGGAGCGAGGCGGCGCGGGCGAACGGGTACACGCCCAGCGCGCCGCCCATCGCGATCCAGAAGGCGGCCACGCTCGGCTGACGCATATGACCATACTATAGGCGAGGCGTACCAGCGCGGCACCATGCGCCACGCCGCCTCAGGCATCCCAGATCACATCCACCTGGTCGCTGAGCAGGCCCATGAGCCAGCCGCCGAGCCGTACGTAGCCGGCGCGCCGCCCGCCGCTCCGGTCAGCGACCGTCACGTAGAAGATCAGCTGGCCGCGCCCGTGACACCAGAAGTAGGGGCCGGTGCGCAGGTAGCGCGGCGCGAACTGGAGCAGTTGGTAGCCGCTAGCCGCCGCCCAGCCGGCCAGCATGTCCGCCGCGCGGCGGCGCGACCAGGCGCGGCTGGCCAGGGCGACGCCGATAACGATGACCGAAAGCAGGATTACCAGGGTGCTCGTGCGCATATGCATGGCTCCTCGCATGGTCAGGAGCAAGATGGTCGATAGGGTGTAGGCGGATCATATCATGTCCGCTGGGACACTACGGGCCGCGCATGGCGCGTCTAGCCGCGCGTCGTCGGCTAGTGGGCCGCGCTCCACGGAGAGCGGGGGCTCCTGCGAGATCTGCCCGTCGGCGTCGCGCAGGAAGCAGACCGGCTGATCAGCCGGGGCCGGCACGGCGTCCCGGGCCACGGCCAGCGCCCGGTCAACCCGCCCCTCGCGGCGGAACGCGCGGAAGAAGATCGCCAGGAACCGATCCATCGTCGCCGCAGGGCCGCAGCCTGGCACGGTCAGCACTGCGGGGAGGCCGGCCTGGGCCAGGCCCAGCCCTACCGCCGCCAGCGCCCCCGCATCATCGGGCGATCCCGCCTCGGCATACGCGGCCAGCACGACCAGGGACGGGCGATCGTCAGCGTGGGTGAGCTGCGCGGCCAGCGTCATCGCCGCCACCGGCGCGCCGCTGCCGTCGGGCTGCTCCATCCAGAGGCAGGGCGTCCCCTGCACAAGCAGGGCGTGGCCGACCAGGTAGCAGATCTGGGGCGCGTCCCGCAAGGCCGCGCCGATGCTGGCGAGCGTCGCCCGCGCGCCGCTACAGGGTGCCGGCAGCACCGTGGTCGGGATGTCGCCCAGCGCCGCGCGGGCGCGCTCGACCTCGCCGGGCAGATCGACCGGCTCGGGCTGCGTGGGCGGCCAATCGGTCGGGTCGGCGACCGCCAGCAGCGCGCGCACAGGTGGCTCACACATCTTTGGCACCCATGGAGGACTCGCTTTCGCGCTGCCGTGGCTGCGGGCAGCACATGCGCAATACCATGTGGCCGGATGCCGATCATGCATCTCCAGCGTCACGATAGGAGTATACGCTATAAAAAAGACAGCTGCCGCTGATGCCAAGGATGACCGCACTGAACCATTGACACCAGGCTATCAGGCGCGTACACTCAGCCTATCGGAAACGCATCATCGCACACATCGAGCCAGGATGGTCATGCCTGCTGCCAGCCATACATCTCTCCCCGAACAAGGCCAGATCGTCGAGGTGCGCAATCGCCGCTATGCGGTGGCCGAGGTCGCCAAGAGCACCCACCCGCACAGTACCCTTGACCCGGCGCTCCTCACCACACAGCACCTCGTCTCCCTCACTTCGGTCGAGGATGACGCCCTCGGCGAGGATCTCCAGGTGATCTGGGAGCTGGAGCCCGGCGCGCGGGTCTATGACCAGCGCGCCCTGCCGACGCCCACCGGCTTCGATACCCCCCAGCGCCTCGATGCCTTCCTGAACGCGGTGCGCTGGGGCGCGGCCTCTTCCGCGGATGTGCGCGCCCTCCAGGCCCCCTTCCGCAGCGGCATCTCTATCGAGGACTATCAGCTCGACCCGGTGGTGCGTGCGCTCCAGATGCCCCGCGTCAACCTGCTGATCGCCGATGATGTCGGCCTCGGCAAGACGATTGAGGCCGGCCTGGTCATCCAGGAGCTGATCATCCGCCACCGCGCCCGCAAGATCCTGATCGTCTGCCCCGCCGCGCTCCAGATCCAGTGGCGCGACCAGATGCGCGAGAAGTTTGGGCTGGAGTTCCGCATCGTCGATGCCGACCTGATGCGCGCGCTGCGCCGCGCCCGTGGCATCCACGTCAATCCCTGGGGCCACTTCCCGCGCCTGATCACCTCGGTCGATTACCTCAAGCGCGACCAGCCGATGCGCCTGTTCCGCGAGACCTTGCCGGCCTCCGGGCAGATGGCCTACCCGCGCCGCTATGACATGCTGATCGTCGATGAGGCCCACAATGTCGCGCCCTCCGGCGTCGGTGCCTATGCGGTCGACTCGCTGCGCACGGCGGCGATCCGCACCCTCGCGCCGCACTTTGAGCATAAGCTGTTCCTCACCGCCACGCCGCACAACGGCTACGCCGAGAGCTTCTCGGCCCTGCTGGAGCTGCTCGACAACCAGCGCTTCGCCCGCAGCGTGCCGCCCGACCGGGCCGTCCTGCAGCACGTGATGGTGCGCCGGCTCAAGTCGGAGCTGAAGGAGGCGTGGACGGATCGCCCGCGCTTCCCGGCCCGCGAGCTGCGCGCCCTGGAGGTCGATCACAGTGATGCGGAGCGCCAGGCCCACCGTGACCTGCACGCCTACACGCGCCTGCGCCGCGCGGGCGCGGCGGACAATGTGGAGCGCACGGCCACCGAGTTTGTGCTCAAGCTGCTCAAGAAGCGCCTGCTCTCCTCGCCGGCGGCCTTCTTCACCACCCTCCAGAAGCACCGCGCATCGCTCGACGCGGCCACCCGGTCGGTCGGCCCCAAGGCGCGTCGCCCCAGCGGCGGGATTCTCAAGGCGATGCTGGCCGAGCTCGATGACGCCTACGCCGATGACGATGCCTACGAGGCGGCGACCGGCGAGGCGGTGGCGACGACCTCGGCGCTGTTCCACGCGCCCTCACCCGAGGAGCGGGTGCTGCTCGACCGCATGCTGGCCTGGGCGACCGATGCCCGCCTGCGCCCCGACCGCAAGGCGCGCACGCTGCTTGACTGGGTGGCGCAGGTCGTCCGCCCCAACGGCGTCTGGTCCGCGGAGCGGGTGATCATCTTTAGCGAGTACCGCGACACCCAGACCTGGCTCCAGAGCCTGCTGGCGGCGGAGCGGCTGACCGAGGGCGGGCGGCTGATGCTGCTCTACGGCGGGATGCACGACGATGACCGCGAGCGGGTTAAGGCGGCGTTTCAGGCCAGCCCGCAGACGAGCGCCGTGCGTATCCTGCTGGCCACCGACGCGGCATCCGAGGGCATCGACCTCCAGCGCCACTGTCACCGGCTCGTCCACTATGAGATCCCCTGGAACCCCAACCGCATGGAGCAGCGCAACGGGCGCATCGACCGCCACGGCCAGCTCCATAACCCGCAGGTGTTCCACTTCGCCCCGCGAGAGATCTTAACGCAAAGCCGCAAAGATGCAGAGGCGCAAAGAGAAGAAGATATAAAAACCTCTGCGCCTTTGCCGCTTAGCGCCTTTGCGTTAGAATCCTCTGCGTCTTTGCCGCTTAGCGCCTTTGCGTTTGAGACTACAAACCCTGGCGAGCTGGAAGGCGACCTGGAGTTCCTGATGCGGGCGGTGCAGAAGGTCGAGCAGATCCGCGAGGATCTGGGCAAGGTCGGGCCGGTGATCGCCGACCAGGTGACGGAGGCGATGCTCGGGACGCGCCGCCGCCTCGACACGGCGGGGGCGGAGCGCGCCGCCGCGCCCAGCAAGCGTATGCTGACCTTCGACCGCAACCTGGGCCAGCAGATCAAGGATCTCGCCGACCAGCTCCAGGAGAGCCGCGCCAGCCTCCAGCTCTCGCCAGAGAATGTGCAGTCGGTGGTGACCATCGCCCTCCAGCTCGCGGGCCAGCCGCCGCTGATTGAGGCGAAGGCGCCCGGCATCTGGCCCGACCCCAGCGGCGAGCGGCGGCGCTGCCCGGTCTTCGCCCTGCCGGCCCTGACCGGGAGCTGGGCCACGTGCGCCGAGGGTCTGGAGCACCCGCACACGCGCGCGGTGCGGCCCATCGTCTTCGACCATGATCTGGCCAAGGGGCGCGATGATCTGGTGCTCGCGCACCTCAACCACCGCCTGGTGCAGATGGCCCTGCGCCTGCTGCGCGCCGAGGTCTGGAGCGCCGAGGGCCACCGCAAGCTGCACCGGGTGACGGCGCGGGTGATACCG
>JBAXES010000169.1:0-7834 GCA_037140315.1 Chloroflexales bacterium | reverse complement strand
GCCGGCCAGCCAATGTGGTCACAAATTGCCTCTTGACATTTCACCACAGGTCTGTGAATGGTAGCGCAACGCGCATCGGCACCAGCGGGATGGGTCCGTAGGAGCCGAGCAGGCCGGCCTCGAAGAACTCGTTGATCTGGAGGCAGGAGCCGAGCGGTCGCGACGGCAGGGCGCGCGTGTGCCAGCCAGCCGCGCCGTCGACGCTGGCCACCAGGTCGTCGCGCGCGCCGCACGCCTCGATGATCGCGACGCGGTCGGCGTTGCTGGCCTGCCACCAGGTCAGTTCCGGCCCGCCCGCGCCGACGGTGTAGGTGATCCGCTGCGGTGGCACGATGATGCCGCCCCAGTTGGCGGAGATGCGGGGCACGACGACGATCGCGGCCGCGATCGTCAGGGCGATGAGAAGGATGCGGAGGGGGTGACGAGCCAAGGTGTGCGCCTCGCAATAAAAAAGCGCCGACCCCCAAAAAGGGAGTCGGCGCGTCTCGCTGCCTGTTGCTCCATTCTAGCCTACGCGTGTTTCCGCGCCGGCGGGGGCACCTCGCGCATCTCTGGGTTGGGGGCCAGCGACGACCGCCGGAGCGGGACGGCGGGCACCAGCTTCCCGCCCGCGGACATGTGGCTTGCGAAGCGGGCCTTGCGGGACACCTCGTCGTAGGCCGCGATGTCGCCGGTGAGCAGCGCCGTGCCCTGGCCCTTGGGGGCCAGCTTCTCGGCTCCCCGGCCCAGCTTCTCGCCGTTCACGGCCGGCTGGAACAGCGCCGTCGCATCGTCCATCACGCCGGCGAGGTGGACGATGCGGCCGAAGATGACCTTCGTTCCTCGCCGCATGACCGCGTACTGGATCTCCATCTCCCATGTCAGCAGACCAGCCGCCTGGCAGATGTCGGCCCGCGCCTGCCAGTCGCCTGGCTGCGCCCGACACTTCGGCTCGATGTGCTCCGGCAGCACGATCGCGCCCAGGGCGCGGCCCTCGCGTAGGGCCAGCGTGGCCCGGTGCTGGCCGTCGCAGATCACCGGCACGGTGCCGACATCCGGCACCGCCACATGCATGATGTAGATTGGTTGCTCCCGAGCCTCGGCCGGGATGTGGTCAAGGTGATTCGGGTCGTGGCCGCTCTGGTGGAGCAGCTGCTCCAGGTCGGCGGGCGTGACCCAGGTGCGATGGCCGCCGCGTGCGTAGGAGTCCATGCGTTCCTTGAGCCAGTCAAACCGGTGGATGCCGAAAGAAAACCCGAATGAGAGCGGCAGCTCCAGCCGCGGGGCCGCCTTGCGCAGCCGATAGTGGAGGCACTTCGGGCAGGTGATGTCAGTGACGCCGTGCTCGCGGCCGAGGCGCTGGTACATGCGCGCCTCCAGCCGGTCTTCCTCGTCGTCTTGCAGCGGGTGGGCCATGATGATTCTCCGTGATGCCGCCGGCGACAGGGCCGGGCGGCGCTGATCAGTCGAGGCCGTCGGTGGACTCGTCGGCGTTGGCCGACCGCACGATGCTAGCGAGCGCCGCCACGCTCTGCGCGGCCGCCAGCGGCACCTGCGTCAGGCCCTGGCCGTACTCCGAGGGCGGCGAAGATATAGAGCAGCATGGGCGTCTCCTCTCAGGCGACAGGGCGGGCGGCGGGGTCGAGCAGGGCGTTCAGCTCGGGGAGCTCGGCGGCGTAGGGGCCATCGCCCTCGGCGTCGGGGCCGTAGCCGGCGCGGACGGCCTCGACCATCCCGCGCAGGCGCAGCAGCAGGTCGGGGGCGGGGTCGGCGAGCTGCCGGTCGATGCGGAGCGCCAGGCCCTGGGCCTGCCAGAGGCTCGTGACGGCGCGCCGCGCGTAGAACAGCCGCAGGTGATCGCGGCCGCCGGCGGGGCTAGACACCAGCTCGGTGAGCTGACGCTCGGCCACGGCCAGCAGCTCCCCGAGGGCGAGGGCGAGGTCGGAGGTGGTCGTACAGCCGGGCTGAGGCCGGTGGGTCAGGCGCAGCTCGGCCAGCTCCGCCGGGCGCAGCAGCACCGGGCCGGGCGTCGTCGCCGCGCCCTCCCCGGCCGTGTAGGTGCCCCACGCGAACCGCCCGCAGGTGGAGCACTGGCTGTCAGACGGCGCGGGCCGGGGCTCGGCGACGAGCACCGACTCCTGCAGGTTGTAGGCGCAGACGAGGCAGAGGATAACGCGGTCGTCGCCACGGGCGAGCGTGCCGCTCACGTCGGCGCAGCTCAGGAATGCGGTTGGCTCCATCCAGACCGGGTGAATGGCGGCGGCGGTGGCGGGCGGTGTGTTCATAGGAGGCTCCGTGTGTGATAATAGGCGTACGTTATCGTCAGCCAGAGGCCACCGCACAGGACAATGTCGTCCTGTGCGGTGGCCTCTGGCTGTGTCAGGACTCGTGCGGCGCGGCCTGGCGCAGCTCGTCGGCCCGCAGCTCCGACAGCCGCTTGTAGAGAGGGCCGGTGCGCTCCCCCACCAGCCGCAGCGCCTGGTTCTGCGCGGTGATGGCGGTGCCCAGCTCCGTGAGCAGGAGGCGGGCCTCCTCGATCGCAAGCTGGGCCTTGGCCTGCCCCTCGACCAGCAGGAGCATCTTGGCCTGCTCGGTGTAATACTCCTCCAGCGCTAGGGCCAACGCGGCCCGTAGCTCGTCCCCACGCATCTCGCTGATGAGCACGGCTTCTCCCTCCTGGTCACTTGCGGCGGCCGATGGTCGAGAGAAACTTCTGGTGCGCGAAGATCGCGCGTGGCCGCAGCGCCTTCAGGTAGGCGTACGCTGGCTTCCAGTTGGTGGCGATGTAGCGCTCCGGGTTGTGGAGCCCGTCCGGTCGGTCGCGGGACGCCTCGACCCCGCCGTTGTAGACCACGGCGAGCTGGGCGAGGTCGGCCGCCACCTTCTCGGCGTAGGGGATGGCCATGCGGCAGTACTGGCCCACCGTCTCCAGCGTGGCCGCATTGACGAGCTGGATCGTGCGCTCACAGTCGAGCCGGGCCACCGTCTGATGGCAGGCGGAGACGCCACAGCCCCCGCACCGATCACATCGGTCGCGGGGCTGTGGCGTCCGTCGGGGCTGGCTAGCGTGCGAGGCGGGGGATCACGAGGTACACGAGGATCTCGTGGAGGATGATCGGCACGCCCTGGGCCAGGAAGGCGAGGGCCAGCACCAGACGGTAGGCGCGCCACTCCGGCTCCCAGCCGGCCACCGCGCGCTCGGCGACGAGGAAGGAGAGCAGCACGCCGATGGCCACCTCGGCCCAGGTGAAGGTGGGCTCGATGAGGGGCTGGAGCGGAATGATCGCCAGCTGGTAGAGGACGCCGACGATCAGGCCGTAGACGATGGCGTTCCGGGTGGACGGGTGGGTGGTCGAGCGGACGGTTTGCACAGGACACTCCTCTGCTAGGCGGGCCAGGAAAAACGAACAGAACGCCTATTCGGCGTGGTGCTCCGTGGTGCTAGGCGATGGCGACCCGCCGCCGATGACGGCGCGGAGGGTCACGTCGCCGGGGTAGCGCGGCGGCTGGGGCGGCAGGTCGAGCCGGGGCTGCTTCTGCCGGATGTGCTCCTCGCACGCCGGGTCCCACGGCCAGCGGCCCCCCGCGTCGGGGTAGATCAGCTGAATCGCGGTGAACGTGCGGTCGCCGTTCTGGCGCTGGTAGACTGACGCGGCGACGGCCGTGAGGGCGTTCTGCCAGGACTCGTGGATCGGCTTAAACTGCGCGAGGTATCCGGCGGCGATGGAGTCGTACAGCTCCCCAGGGGCGTAGGTCGCCCCGGCCACGATGGCCTCGTGGAGCTGGGCCATGAACGAGGCGGCCACTGGCGCGAGCAGACCAGGGATGAGGATGTCGGGGTGGGCTCGCTGGCGGAAGCCGACGCTGTAGGTGATCGGCAGATCGGCGTCGGTGCCAGCGCGGTCGTGCGTGTGGATGGACTGGTAGCCCCTGCGGGCCACCTGCCGGGTCAGCTTCGCAAGGAACGCGGTCAGTTGAGAGTCCACTGGGGCCTTTCGGCTATGGGACGCCCCCGGCGACCTGATCGCCGGGGGCGTGGGGGCGGAAGCACGATGCGGCGTGCGGGCCTACGGGGCGGCGGGCACCTCGGCGGGTGGGGGAACATAGAGCTGGTCCTCAGAGAAGCGGCAGATGGCGTGGATTTTGACAACGGGGCCGGTGCCCCAGGCGCGCACCGCGACGGCGGGGTGCTGGTCGGTGAAAATGCGAAGGCACCTGTCACAGCGCCTGCCCGCGCCGGCCTCAGCCTCGGCGCAGTAGCACTCCCAAGCAGGCCGCACGTCGGGGGCCTCCTCGCCGTGGCCCCAGCCGCACCAGCCACACGACGGCTCGTGCTCGCCGTCGGTCAGCCCCGGCCAGAGCCGGTTGGCCAGGGCGGCGATGATCAGCCCGAGATCTCCGATGCGGCGGTAGCCCGGCGTCGCGCTGCGCAGGCGCCGCTCGGCGTAGACCCCGTAGAGCGGGCCGTGGGTGCGGCGCACCAGCTCCATCCATCGCTGGCGTACGATCCGGTCGGCCTCGTACAGCTCGCCGACCAGGTCGGCCTCAAGCCAGCGGGCCAGCCGGTAGCGCGGCAGGTAGGTCAGCGGCCCGGGCCAGCGCCCGGCGCAGCGCGGACAGACCCCGCGCTCGGCGAAGCAATCGCAGGGCTCGTAGTCCATCATCGACCCGGCGCTGAGACTCACGCCGGCGGGGCTTGGGTCGTACGAGTAGCCGATCCCGCCGGAGCCACCACACTCCTGGCAGTGGTGGGGCCAGCGCGCGTCCCACGCCGCCTGGGCGGCCCGCGCAGCGGCGCACGCCTCGGTGTGGACGCCCGCCTTGCGGTCAATGGCGGTCAGGTCGGTGGTCAGGTCGGTGGTTGTCACGGCGATCTCCTCGCTGGGTAGCAAAAGACCAGCCGAATGGCTGGCCTCGCAGGTGGCGATGTGGCGGGCTCTTTCGCTAGGCGGCGCTGACCGCGATGGGCACGACGTCGGGGAACTCGGCCTCGGCGACCTTGCCGGCGAGGTACTGGAGCCGCGCCTCGCCGCGCAGGTGCGGGGGGGCCTCGATATCCCAGACGCAGGCCGCGAGGATGATCTCGCTGGGGCCTTCCTGGAGGAGCTCCGCGAAGAAGGCGACCCTGGCCTCCCTGGCGAATGCCTCGCCCATCAGGCCGGGGAACATGGGCGCGAGCTGGTAGAGCTGCGGTGTCTGGCTCATGACGGGCCTCCTGGGGCCGGGCGCTCCTCGACGGATCCGTCCGGCCATACGATCGAGATGTGCCGGCCCTGGCCGGCGGCATAGCGCACGGTGTACCAGGTGCCAGAGCGAACGCGCTCCGGCCCGCCCGGCGCGGCGATAAGGCGGTCTGTACCGTTGACGATGGCCTGGTCGCGCACCAGGTACGGCAGCTGCCTGCGCTCCTCGCCCCCCCGGCAGAAGGCCCGCTTGACCGGGTTGTCGGGCGGGTGGATGACGATCCTAGCGGCGGGGACGTGCTCCCTGGCGATGCCGTGCAGGTCGGCGTCGGCCCCGGTGCAATCGCCGTGGTGCAGCTCGGCGGGCTGGATGCTGACCAGCAGGGCCACGATGGCGGCGCGCTGGTCGGGCGTGGTGCCCGCCTGGGTGCCGGTGACGCCGACGCGGGTGGTGCTCATCCTACGACCCGCCTTCCGTGTCAGCAGCTGCGGCTGCGGCCTTCCCGTCGGAGGGGTAGGGGCCGACAGGGTCGCCGATGGCCCGCCCGGTGGGGCCGAGCAGCTCGTAGTACCAGCCCAGCGCCAGCCCGCCCGGCTCGCGCTCGTACACCTCGAAGAGGGAGTAGCGCTCGGTTGGCTCCTCCGGCGGGGGGCAAGCGTCCACCGCCTCCTCGATGAGGAGGGTGATCCGCGCCAGCTCCTCGTCCGCGTTGCCGAGGACGAGGGCCTGGTCGAGGCGGTCGATGAGCAGCCGGCGGTTGGCCCCCGGCGTGGTCAGGATCTGGGCTGCGGCGAAGGCGGCGTCGTCCCACAGCTCGTAGTCGAGGCGGATGGCGTGGGCCACCTGCGCGTCGGTCAGCGGGCCGACCAGGGTGGTTACCCGCTCGGTGGGATGGAGGGCGGTGATGGTGGCGGGCATGGCGGTGTCCTTTCAGGATGTCAGCAGGGGGCCAGGCCGTAGAACAGATACCCGATGGTGGCCGGGGCGGTGGCCGCGCGGATAGGGACCGCGAAGCACGCGCCCTCACGGTCGGCCTGCTCCAGGTCGCCGTCAGGCTCCGCGCCGGTGCCGAAGATGAAGTCGTTGG
Source organism: Chloroflexales bacterium (assembly GCA_037140315.1). GTDB lineage: Bacteria > Chloroflexota > Chloroflexia > Chloroflexales > Chloroflexaceae > Oscillochloris. The sequence goes on along the minus strand of JBAXES010000169.1, from coordinate 1,584 downwards.
CGTCGGCGCGGGTCATCGGCGCCGTGTGGCGGAGCACCACGCTGGTCTTCGCCTGAATGTCGCCGCTGTACCCTTCCTGGTGGCCAGACTCGGCGCGGGCGAGGGCCTGCGCCGAGCGGAAGGTGGCCGACAGGTCGGTGCCGGGCTCGTAGGCGGTAAAGTCGGTGGTGCCCATCGTTCTCTCTCCTCTGTGCTTAGGTGGCGGGGTTCCGCTCGGCCTCGACGAGGTCGGCGAGCATCTTCATCACGTCCTCAACACGCTCGATGATCACGTTGGCCCGCGACGGTGCGCCCGACGAGGGCCCGGCGTCCTTGAGGGCGCGGGCGGCGTCCAGCGAGGTCTGGAGCATGCGGGTCATCCGACCGGTCAGCGTCCCCACGATAGTGCCGCGCAGCGCGTAGATGATATGCCGGTAGCCGGCGCGGACATCGACGATGGCCTGCTCGGCGGCCTCGGCGCGGGCCAGCAGCGCGTCACGCTCGGCGGTGAGTGTGGCGACGCGGGCGGACAGGGCCTCGTTCTCGACGATGAGCGCGTTCATCTCGTCTGGGGTGTACATCGCTAGCTCACTCCTGCCAATACGGGAGGCGGTCGACCTGCGGCAGCTCCAGCAGCGTCCGCTGCACCGTCTCGGCGTCCAGGTCGGCGGGCAGCTCGTGCTGCTCGGCCAGCGCCGTTATCGCGGCCGTGGTCATCAGGCCGTAGGACATCATCCCGGCCTGGAACCAGAGCGAGACCTGCAGCTCGACCCGCACCAGGTCGTCGCCGGCCGCGATCAGCTCGGCGAGGCGCAGCGCGGGCGGGCTGCCGATCCGGCGCAGGTACGCCGCCCCGTCGTCCAGCCCGTCCCGACCGCACAGGCACTCCAGGGCGTAGTGCCAGAGCTCGCTGGCCGTCGGCACAGAGCTGCCGGGGTGCTCGTAGCCCAGCTCGACGTGAAGCCCTGCGGGGGAGCCCACCAGGGTGGCGGCCTCGCGGGTCTGCGCCGTCAGCGCGCTGAGATCGTTGGGGGTGGTCGTGGGCGGCAGCGTTACCATGATCAGCGGCAGGTCGGGGAGGCGGTTGATCACTGGCCACGGCAGGCTGCGGGCGAGGGCGTCGAGCTGGGCGACGGCCTCGGCGGAGGGGGCGATGCGGAGGGACAGATAGAGGAGCGGCTCGGGGTGGCTCATGGCGGTGTGTCCTTATGGGAGAGGAGGGCGGGGGGACAGCCCCCCCTCTGGCTGCGGTGCTAGACGGCGGCGATGGCGATGGCGACGAAGCCCTCAAGGGTGGCGAACTCGGCCTCGGGGCTGGAGCCCGAGGCGGGGCTGGAGGCCGACGCCATGTTCATCACCGTCGTCTCGGCGATGGTCGCCCGGTTCGACGCGGGCGAGCCGATGAGGAAGTCGGTCTCCTCGTCGGGCGACCATGCCGCGCTCATCTGGCGCAGGACGTGCTCGGCCTGGGCGTCGCTCAGGCTCTCCACCAGGGGGCCGATCCGGGGGTCGACCGGCATTGCGGCGACGGGCTGGCGGGTGGGCTGGCTGACTGGGGTGTCGGTCATCGTGGGGCTCCTGTCGGGTGGGCGGATGCACATTCGT
>JBAXES010000168.1:0-7862 GCA_037140315.1 Chloroflexales bacterium | reverse complement strand
GCGCAGCTCGTTGCGCTGGATCTGGAGGTCGCGGCGAAAGTCGGTGCGCCAGCCGATCCCGTCGGCCAGCAGCGGCAGCAGGCGCGCGTCGGTGCGGTCCAGGTCGTAGAGGTTGAGCAGGGCGCGGCTGAAGCTGTAGAGCTGGTCGAGCTGGCCGCCCGGCAGCTCAAGGAAGCGGCGCAGCGGGCCGGGCTGCCCATCGCTCGTCGCGTCGTAGCGCCGGTAGATCGCCGGCAGCAGCTCGTAGAGCTGCCCGGCCATGTTGTAGGGGCCGGAGGCCATCGCCGCCGCGCGGTTGTATGTGGCGGAGTCGCCGTCGTAGCTCAGCGGGGCGCGGCCCGTCACCGGAAAGAGCGTGTAGTAGTAGACCGTCTCGGCCCGCAGGCCAGTGTCGACGACGGCGTGGGCCGCCTCGGCGACCAGGATGCCGTCGTCGGGCGCGGCGGGGTAGCGGTCGGTGCGGCGGACCACGCGCACGGCCAGATCCCCGGCTGGCTCGGGGCACTCCCAGCCCAGGTCGATGCGGTTGCCGCTCGGGTGCGGGGTGGCCTTGATGTTCAGCAGCCGCATGGCTCAGGCTCCCCCGACCGGCGTCACGATCTCGACGACGACACTGCCCGCGTAGGGGATCTCGTTTGGCCCCAGCGTGATCAGGCCGTTGCCTAACTGGCCGGTCGGCGACTGATCGCGGTGAAACTCGCTGATCGTGACGTAGCGCACCCCGTCGATCGCCTCAATCGCCTCGTAGAACTTGCTCAGGTAGATCGTCTGGCCGAAGTCGACATTGTCGAACACGAGCAGCTGCCCGACCGCCGCGAGCACCCTGGCGCGCACATCGGCGTCGCTGTAGTATGGCTCGACGGCGATCTTTGCGGTGACAGAGATCGGCACATCGTCCACCCCGGCGATCTCGATGCGGGTGGTGATCGGGCGCTTGTCCTCGAAGTAGGCCAGGAGGCCGGCGCGCAGGGTGTCGCTGATCGCGCCGCCGCCAGCCGGGGCGACATGCAGGCGCACGACGTTCCAGTGTGTCGCCACGGCGCGGGCCTTGCCCACGCCCTGAAAGTTGCAGGCCAGGGCCTGGTAGTCGGCCTGGGTCACCGCCCGGCTGCGGGCGCGGAAGACGGCGGGAGCCTGCGCGACGGCGTGCTCGATGGACTCGCGCGCGGCCCCGCCGGTGGCCGGGGCTGCGTTCGTCACCGCCACGCCGGCCAGGCTGAGCTGGGGCGCGCTGGCGACGGTGGTGATCATGCGGGCGGGCAGGTTGCCCTGCACGCCGCCGCCAACCCGGTAGGTCGCCTTGATCAGCGCGCCGCGCAGGGGCACCTTGCCGAACCTGCCGTCGCCGAACAGCACGCTGGCCCGGTCATCGGCGTCGATCTCGACCACAAAATCCTGCTGGTCGTCGCGGCTGAAGGCCAGCGTATCGCGCAGGGACCAGCGATCAACTTGCTGGCCGTACTCGACCAGCAGGACGAGATCGCGGTTGACCGCCTGGTCCTGGCTGGGCGGGCGCAGGATCAGCTGCGGGTGGGCCAGCGGGAAGCGCTGGTTGGGCGTGCCGTCGGAGACGCCCAGGCGCTCGCTGAGGATCAAGCGGCCCTCCTCGACCGGGATGCCCGCCGGGCGGGGCGCGCCGGCGGGCGGCGGCGGCGCGAACGGGTCGGGGCCGTAGTAGCGGTAGCTGCGCTGGGTGGCCGGGTCGCTGGTCTCCGGCAGCGCGCCGTCGCAGACGATCTCCAGGGCCACATCGCCGGTGTACTCAAAGCTGACCGGCGGGCGGTCGGGCTGGCTCCGGGTGGCGAAGGTGTCGCCCTTCCTGATGGTAACGGTGCCGCTATAGCTCTTGGGGAAGAGCAGGGTCAGGGCGGCCGCGGCGGGGGCGGCGGTGGCCAGGCGGTAGCCGATCAGGCGCAGGTGCTGGATGCTGCTGCGGCGGCTCTGGGCGGTGCCCAGGAAGCTCTCGCCGGCGATGCGGTCCTGGTAGTAGCTCAGGATGTCGCCCATGGCGGCGAAGGTTTCGAGCAGCACATTGCCGAAGTCGGCCTCGGAGGTGTAGTCGGTCCACTCCGGCAGCAGCTCGGGGATGCGCTCGCGCATCGCGGCCAGCAGGCTATCGTAGTCCCGCGCCATATAGTCGAGCACCGCGCGCCCGTGTACCTGCTTGATCTCGGCCATCGTTGTACCTCTAATTAGCTAAAGTGCAGCCGCACCGCCTGGCGCGCCTGGTCGAGCCGGCGGGTGTAGGCGATCTCCACCGTGACCAGCTCGCCCGCCGAGGTGACGCCGACGCCATCGACGCGGATCTCGTCGTCTAGCCAGCGCGCCAGGGCCTGGCTGATGCTGAACTCCATCGCCGTGGCCAGGGCACCGTCGTTCGGCTCGAAGACCAGGTTGAACAGGCCGCAGCCGAACTCGGGCAGGTTGACCCGCTCGCCCGGCGCGGTGAAGAGCACCTGGATGATCTTGCCCCGGATGCCCGCGTCGCCGCCGCTGGCGCTGATGCGCCCGCCGCTGACGGCGAGCGGGAAGGGGAAGGTTGTGCGGCCTAGGAGGGGATTTTCCATCTGATGTGCTCCGTACCGTCATCGCTCTGCGTAAAGATGGTATCCGCCTGCGCGCCGGTGAGCGAAACGGTGTGCCCATGGTCGTGCCCGTCGATAGTTGCCAGCGCGGTCTGCCCTTGCACAGTCGGGTGGATCGGGACGCTGGTCTTGATATTTGTGATTTTCATATTCGCCGTCAGGTACTGGACGACGCCGGTGGCGATAGCGGTCGCCAGCGCGCTCCAGCTCGGTTCGGCCTTCTTCACCTCAGCGTCGAGATCCGGTCGAATATCTTCCGGGATCGTGGCGAAGGCTACGGCGAGCTGCGCCTTGAGCTGGATCTTCATCTGATCAAAGATGCCCTCGGCCATTCCGTCGCAGGCGGTCTGGATCTCAGCGGGTGTCACAGGCATAGCAGCACCTTTATGGCTCGACTTTATGCTTTGAGAGCGGCACATTCAGGCTAAATGACCCCATGGGCGGTGTCGTCGGCCCGCCCATACTGCTCGCCACATGCGTATGAGTCGCAAGAGCGACCAGAAAGCTCTGGATGTTGGTGCTTAGCTGCTGCCCGAGCACAAGCGGCTCTGTCCCGGTCTCACCCCCGATGCTCACACAGCTGCTGTCAATCGCGATCAGCGGCGCGCTGCCATGCTGCACGATGACCTTATCTTTGGTGAGCGTTAGCTTACTCTTGCCGCTGCCCTCGGTGATCGTTATGCCGGACGTATCTAGTGTAATGATGTGCTTATGTACACCCTCATAGATGATAATCATCTCGTCGCCATTAACGTCCTCAAGCTGGATCGTGTGCCCCTTCTTGGTCTTAATGATCTTACGCGTCGGCGGATCCTGCACATCGCTCGCCTCTTTCCCGTCGGCCTGATTGGGCTTGGGCAGCTCGCTGTCGCCGCTGGGCTTGCTCCAGAAGGTGCCCGTCCAGATCGGGAACTCCAGGTCGCCCTCCTCGAACTCGACCCAGACCCCGGCCTTTTCCTCGGGGATGAACAGGAAGCCCTGGTTTGCGGCGCCGCCATAGGGCAGGCAGGGCAGCGCCCAGCCGGTGACCACGCTGGCGCCCAGGACGCTCGGCACCTGGAGCGTAAGCCGGCCCAGATGCTCAGGGTCGGCGTTATCGACGACGAAGCCGCGGTACTTGCCGAAAAAGCGGCGCTCGACCTTCTCGACCAGGTTGGCGACGATCTGCTCTAGGCTCACTGGTACTCCTCACCCTAGCGCGTTGCGCCGCACGCGAAAGTGCTGCCTGTAGCCGTCCCGCGAGAGGCTGTGGGTCACGTGGGAGACGTAGTAGACGCCGCTGTAGGCATCCCCGACCCCCTCGATAGTCACGGTGCGGCGGGGCTTGAGCACGTGGCCGTAGATATTGGCGTTGAGCTCGCCCTCGCCGGTCACAAACCACTCGGCCTGGTGGTACAGCCCCTGGGCGAGGGCGCGCATCTCGGGCCTACCCGTGGTGGCCTGGCCCACGATGGCCAGGGCGGGGTTGATGTTGGGGCGCAGCAGGCTTGCCGCGCCGCGCTTGCCCAGGATCTGCTGCTGGCCTGCCGCCACGCTCACATCCAGCACCGTCTTGTCCGCCCGGTCGATCTGCCACATGGCCAGGTTGGCCGGCGCGAGGGCGTTGACCTCGACGCTGAATCGGGACAGGGACGCCTGATTGATCGCCGGCTGGGGCGGCTCTCCGAGCTGCGGCGGGCGGAAGTAGCCGGTCGTGCCCTCGACATAGCACTCGAAGCCGTTGCGCGCGGCCAGGCGGCGCAGAAACTGCATGTCGGTCTCGCGCTGGATGATCGTCGAGACCTTGTCGTCGTGAACCAGCCTGGTTTCTATGATCTGCGTCGCGAGGGCGTGATCATTCTTGAAGATCTCACTGGCGATGTTGCTATCCGTTTTGTTCGGCCACGCCTTCAGCTTCTCCTCGCGGTCGAGCCGGACGCTGCCGTCCATACCCTGGATCTCAAGCGTGCAGCGGGAGAGGTCGTTGAGATCGAAGGTCGGGCGCAGGTGGGTGATATAGCCGGAGATCAGCTCCTCATCGCCATCGCTCAGGCCTGCGCGGATCGTCACCTGGCACCAGACGCTCAGATCCTCATCGTCGAGGTAGGACCAGCCCCCAGCTTGATCGGAGGAGGAGATCGCCAGGCGCAGGCGAAACTGCGCCGCGAGATCATCGTCCAGCTCCACCTCCAGGTCGAGCAGGTCGCTGTAGAAGCTCTGGTCAACCGGCTTCTTATCGATCAAAATTGTGAACTGCTCGTGTTGCATAGGGCTATTACTACAGTTGTACCTCGTGCCCGGCCCGTAAACGGGCGGGCTACCATCTACGAAGGCCGCCTGCGCGGCCTTACCTAGGCCGCGCAGGCGGCCTTCGTACCCCAGGAGCCGGCGGCTTCAGCCGCCCGGCAGGCTAGCGGCTACCAAGCCGGCGGGATGGCGATCTGCTTGCCGGCCCTGCCGATCAGCGTCGGCTCGCCGGCGGTGATTCCGGGGGTGGCGTTGATCGCCCTGATCACATCCTTGATCGGGAGGCTTCTATTGTTGAAGGTGACCGACACGGCCCGGTCATAGCGATCCATGCCGGCGGGCAGAGCCTGGCCCAGGCTCTGGAGCTGCGCTAAGGTGGGGTCGATCTCCTCCTGTACGGCGACCGCCTCGACGCCGACGAGGGCCGCGAGCCGGCGCTGCAGATCGTCCCAGGGCGGCTGGGCGGGGTAGACGATCAGCTCGCCGGCGACATCGACGACGACATAGGCGTTGCGCAGGGGGCCGACGATGCGCCACTGCTTGCCGGGGCGCTCCGGCAGGATCTGCGCGCGGGGCGAGGGGCGCAGCCGGGCCTGGCGCAGCGCCCGCCAGAGCGGCGCGGAGATATGCGCGTGTGTGTCGAGGTCGTGCCGCAGCTCGGGCGCGAGGGCGCAGAGCGGGGCGGGGGCCAGGGCGAAGCGCGCGGTGATGATCGGCTCCTGGCCGAGCAGGGCCAGGGGCGACATGAAATCCGGGTTGGCGTCGCAGATCCGCCACCAGCGCAGGGGCTGGCGGTAGTAGGCGTTGGCGATCGTGTCGAGGCGCTCGCCCTCGGCCAGGGTGTGCAGCAGCGCGCCCGGCGTGGGCGGCAGCGGGCGTGGCTCAACCGAGCGCATGGTGCGGTCGGCGGCGTCGGTGGCCAGCACCTCGGGCTGCGTACGATAGCGCGAACTTCTGGTAAACATTGGCTCACCCCGGGATCTGGACATCGACCACATTGAGTATCGTGCTGGCCAGGCCCGCCGCCGCCATCGCCTCGCGGGCGCGCAGCGAGCCTGTGTAGGGCGCGTTCGGCCCCTCGATCACCGTGAGCGACAGCGTGACCGTGGCCCGCAGCGGGTAGAGGCCGCTGTTGAACTCGCTCTCGGCGATGTTCATGCTGCCGATATTCACCGGCAGCGCCCAGCGGCTGCCCCAGACGAACAGCACCAGCGGCGGGTTCGGCCCCTTGGTGTAGCTGAAGCGGCCGCCCGAGCCGGAGAGCTTCGTCAGGATGTTGCCCAGCAGCGTATCCTTGCGCGGTGTCACCAGCTGCTCCAGGACGGCGATCTGCGGCGCGATGCCGAAGCGGGCGGCCAGCGGGTTGCCCGCGTTAATCCCATCGGTGGCGTCGAGGCGCACCTCCAGGCTGATCGCCTCCTCCTGCACCGTGACCAGCTGTTTCTCCTGAAGGGTCATCAGATTTTTTTGCTCCTGGTGCAGCTTGCGCAGCCCGTCGCCCGCAGCGATGTCGGGCTTCTTCTCTCCCGGCAGGCTGAAGGCCAGGCTGCGGTTGCGCTGGAGCTGCACCGGGTTAAACTGGAACGGCACCACCAGCGGTGGCGGGCCGAGGCTGTACTCGACGAAGGCGCCGCGCACGCCGCGTGGGTGGTTGGAGATAGGGGATGTCATTGGTATTCCCTATTTACTTGCATAGTTCGCCTGGAGAGCACCAGCATGAGCGTCTACTAACGGGAGCGCGGCGATAACGTAATAGCCTGACTACGCCCAGCGACGGTATCGGCAAGCACCCAGCGCGGCGGGTTGAGATACCAAGAGATGAGGCACTGTTGTAAGGCCCGGCTAAGCCATGGCCTATTTTGTACTATGTATTGCTTTGTTATAGAGTTCATTGATCGTGTCCTGAATTTTCTGTCGAGCCTGTTGCTCACGGTTGATTAGTATATTACGGCGATCGGTCGGTATATCGGGGAAGTCGGGATGACCCTTCCAGAGGGAGAACGTCCGATCACCTTTTGAAGAGTTGACACTCTTCTCAATATACATAATATTTTCCTCTATCTCATTAAGAATGAACAGCTTGTCTTCTTCCTTGAGCGCGGCGAAGTTGTCCATCTGACAGATCTCATTAACAGAGACGATATGATCGGCGCTAGGCTGTTCCATGATGCGACCATAGATTTCGTCATACACTTGGCTGCGAGCCTTCTTTCGCAAGGTGCTATCCGGTGTCCTACTCCGTAGAAATTCATATTCTTCGGGAGAAATACCTTTGGTCTCGCGCTCTAAAGCCTCCAGTTGCTCCCGTAGCTTGCGCTGCTTGTGGAGTAGTTCGTTGCGTTCAGACTCGAGCTGCCGAGTTTCCTTTTCACGGCGTTTATATTTCTTGTAGGCTTTGTCGAAATCCTCCTTAGCATTGAGAAGATCCTTCTCAGTTTGGGCACGACCCTTAAGCTTATTATACTTGATGGATAATGGCTCCCACTTGGCTAGGTCATCTGCAACTAGCTTCTTTTTTTTCTCAATCTCGCTCAATTTCTCCTCGATCTTAGCTTCTAACAGGCTATTCTCTGTGGTAAAGCGAGGCTTTTCGACTGCTAATACATCCTGCGCGTCAATTATCTTTAACTGATTAGCTAGCTCAGCTCGCTGGACGGCTTCGTCCATGAGTCGCTTCGCTTCATCAGCTTTGAGTTGCGCCTTATCGGCGACTTCTCTCAGATCATCGGCCTGCTTGCGGGCGTTGAGATATTCATTGCTCTTGAGCTTATCTTTTTTAAGCTCTTTGGCCTCTTCTTTGGCTTTGCGGGCTGTTTCGCGAGCATCTTTGGCCTTAGTAGATGCCATTTCATAATTGGCTTGGGCTTCCTGCTTTGCGTTACGGGTATCCCTAGCGCTTGCGGCATAAGTCTTGCTGCTTGGTTGCAATTCGGCGACCTTCGGCTCGACCTTCGCTGTCGGCAGTGGCTCGACGACACCAGGTGCCTCGGCAGTGGGAGGCGCGGTCGTGGCCGATGGCTCGACGACACCAGGTGCCTCGGCGGTGGGAGG